>CBFGVN010000132.1:0-8270 GCA_965651845.1 uncultured Chryseobacterium sp.
TATGCTACCTAGTACCAAATTCATTTACGACATGGTGGATATTCATTTTCTACGGTACAAAAGAGCTATTGAACTTGAGCCGAATCGTATTTCTTTAAAGAGAAAATATAAACATTTTTTCCGTCTTGAAACGGTGGTTGCTCCTCAACTCGACTATATTATTGCTATTTCGGATAAAGAAAAAGTGATCATGAGCGAGTACACCGACAAAAATAAAATCATCACGATTAATCTTTGGCCGCGATTTCAAAAATACATTATCCCAAAATTGATATTTCAGAAAGAAAAAATTTCAATGACAGTAAAGGAATTATTTTCATCGGATCCATCCACGAACCGAATATTGATGCGGTAAAGTTTTTGTACGAAAAAATAATGCCTCTTGTCTGGAAAGAAAATCCTGATTTGGAGGTAAGTGTGATTGGAAATGTTGCCGATAAATTAAATATCAAACAATATCCTAAATTCAGATTTCTAGGTTTTGTAGAAAGCATTGAACATCATTTTATGAATTCTAAAATCATGGTTGCTCCACTGAGATTCGGTGCCGGTGTGAAAGGAAAAATAGGTCAGGCTTTTGAATATTTTTTCCCTGTTGTTACGACAGATATCGGAGCAGAAGGCATGAAATTAACAGATAAAAAAAATGTATTGATTGCAAACGACGAAAAAACTTTTGCAGAAGCCATTCTACAATTAAATAATAATGAAGAACTTTGGAATACATTAAGCAAAAATTCGGTGGACAGCCTGAGAGCGTTTTCGCCGGAAGAAGTAAAAGAAAAACTTAAAACATTGTAATCGATGCAGTTGAGTGTAAATTATCATGGTTTTTTTGACGGAAATTTCGGAATTTCTGAAGCTACCCGATTAAATGCTTTAGCGCTAGAATCTGTGGGAATAATTGTGAACCGAATCAATTATTCCAGTGAAACGTTTGAGAGAATTGAAAATAATTCTTCAACAGAAATCGAGACTTCAATTAATATTTTCCACATTAATATCAATTTTATTAATGACTTTTTCTCTAAAAATCAGAATTTAAAACTTCAAAATTTTTACAATATCATCTATTGGGCTTGGGAATTTCCTGAAGTTTCGGATAAAGTAGTTGAAATTTTAAATGTTTTTGATGAACTTTGGGTTCCGAGTGATTTTTGCGTCAATATTTTCACAAAATATACCGGCATTCCGGTTATCCGATTTTCCCACCCTATCCAAAAGCTGGAGGAATCAAAAGACTTTGACTTAAAGCAATACAATATTCCTGAAAACTTTAAAATTTTCCTTACTATTTTCGACTCTTTGAGTACGACTATCAGAAAGAATCCGGAAGCAACGCTGGAAGCATTCACAACTGTTTTTAAAGATGATAAAGAAAGTGTTTTAATAGTAAAAACACACAATCTGGAAAGAAGCAAGGACGCTCAAAAAGCTTTGGAAAAATATAATAATATTCCGAATGTAATTATTATCAATGAACATTTTTCTAAGGAAAAGCTCCATTCACTGATTCAGCAGTCTGACGTTTTGATCTCACTTCACGGTTCGGAAGGTTTTGGTCTGACGATGGCAGAAGCAATGGCTTACGGAAAAATCGTTGTCGGAACCGGCTATTCCGGAAACCTGGATTTCATGAACGTGAATAACAGCTTTTTGGTTCAATATGACTTTATAAAAACTTCGAATACAAAAGGCTTGATCGATGAAGGTCTGACCCTTGCAAAGCCAAGACTTCAGGATGCTGTGGCAAAATTGTTATATATTAAAAAACATTTCGATTCATTGGATCATTTCAGAGAGAATGCAAAATCTCAAATTAAAAATAATTTTTCTATTGAATCAATCGGGGAATTATTTAAGATAAGACTGAACTTTATTAATGGTTTTAATAGAGAAGAAACCAAGGAAAGCAGCAATGTGAATAACGTTTTCTATCTAAGTGAAATTGAAAAACTAAATAAACGAATACAATATCTCGAACGAACTGTTTACAATAAAATGAGAAATAAAGTAAATGCCTTTCTCAAAAAAATAAAAGGCAGGAAATAATTATTTCTTGCCTTTTTTGTTTCTGATATACATTTTTATGTTGTAAATAGCCTGAATCGGGGCACTTTTTTTGTAAATTCTGAGATCTTTTTTCAGTAAAATATTTTCTACATATAATTTAATTAATGTTGATTTATTTTGTCTGATTTTATCTTCTGAAAAAAGCTGTTCACATCTTTTTTTGATAAGCTCTCCTACCCTTTTTAAGGAAAGATCGTTCATGACAGTCTGCATACCTTTTTCTGATTTCTGTCTTACAAGATCGCCTCCTTCGTACACTATTTTCAGCCATTCAGAAGCTTCTTGTAAAGATGGCTCTGACCATACGGTATTTGCAATATAATTAATAACATTTGAGTCTGAAGAAATGACTTCGGCCGAAACTAAAAAACTATTTTCCTCATTCATAAACTCCAGGTTTCCCGAATATCCGGTGGCTATGACAGGCTTTTTAAAGTACATAGCTTCTGCCATCGTCAGACCAAAACCTTCTGACCTGTGAAGCGAAATATAACTGTCACAATTGCTGATAATGTAGTTTAAAGCATTTTTATCAAAAATTTTTTCAACAATTTTTATCTTTTTCGAATCTCCGATTTCCTGTAAAATCTGTTCTTTTTCAGAAGGAAATTTTGCCGAGCGAGAAGTCTTTATTGTTAAAAAAGCATTATTGTCACTGTTGTCAAAAACCTTTTTAAATACCTTAATTAAATTAATCACATTCTTTCTATCTATAGAACTGTTATAATCAAAAATAAAAAGAAAATTAAAATAATTTTTATCATAAAAATTCAGAGCATCTTCGTCATCAGTCTGCTGCAAATCGATATCGATCGGATGCGGAGTCACCTGTATCGGAAGACCAACATATTTTGCAATGCATTCTTTGCAATAGGTCGAAGGCGTCCAGATCTCATCAAAAAGATTCATGTTCATGACATAATCTTCAGGAATAGTTTCCGATTCCCAGGCCATGTAAAGAATATTGTATTTATCTTTAAAAAAAGAATGATCAAAATAATCGAAAAAATTGGGTACTTCAGAAGGAGAAATCTGAATAAGATTAATCGGATGCGGCGCGTGATCAGAAAATTCTGTAAAAGTAAGATCGTTATTATTATGATTAGTTTTTACATTATAATTAATAAGACTTATTGGGAGCCCAACAGTCTGTATTGCCTTACAATTTAATCTTGTTGCTTCAGCAATGCCAAATTCGCCGTTAATAAATCCAAAAACATTTATTCCTAAATCTGTCATATCCCTATTTTAATCTTCCAGTGTTTCATAAAAATCATTTTGTCTTTTCTGCTTTTCAAAATTCTTTTTATGAATTAATGATAATTTATAATCTTTTGGTACTTCGGTAAAATTTTTATTCCCGTACAAAACTTCATGTACTTTATTTTTCCAGAAGATTTTTTTATTGTTTTTAATGATTCTTGCCTGGTAATCCGGAAAGTTGATATATCCATCCTCATTCATGTTCCAACCCATTTCTTTTACATATTCCTCAGTAATTCCTTCAACAATATTAATTCTCGGCACGAAAAATAATTCTACACTTTTTTCCTTTTTCAAGTATGATTTTAAAATTTTTATAAAATGTTCCGTGGGATATTCATCCGCATCAATCTGGAAAAGATATCTTGAGTTTGAGTTCTCAATAAGTTTATTTTTGAAAGTCGCAAAATCCCCGTTCAATTTAGCTTCAATCACTCTTATTTTTGATTGGTATTCATCTAACAATTCCCCTACTTTCTGATCCGGATTAGTGATATCCCGTAGAATAAGAATCTCATCCTTCTTATCAATCAGCGGTAATAATATATCAAGAAGTGTCCTTAATTCTTGGTGTTCATTACAAACAGTAATACCGTAAGTAATGGTAATTGGTTTCAAAAAATTAAACATTATTTCTGGTTATTAATTGTTGTTCATAAGATGTATCATTCAAAATTTTTATTTTCAGATTATTGATCTTGAATTCATTATCCTTAGTAAAGAGTTTCTGAAAAATATTTTTTCTGGTTTTTTTTAATTCTTCAATAATGTCTAAAAGATTCCTGAAAGTATAATTATTTTTCTCCGAAAGTTTTTTGGCATCAAATTTTATCAGAATATCATCAGAAAAATCCGCATTTTTAGCCTTGAATTTTTCTTTTAGATCAAAGGAAGTATTTTCTTGTTCTTCTTTAATATATTTTTCGGCATTGAAATCGGAATAGATATGAGCTACGAATATCTCCAACGTTCTAATGGCTTCATTACTGGGATTCTCCAGAATGAGACCAAACTTCAGCTTCCTTTTTGTTCTGGATTGATTCGTAAACCCCCACTTTCTAATAAAGTTGCGAAGTGAATTTTCTTCTATTTTTTTTGTCTTATTCTGAAATTCTTCAGAAAACCTTGATGTTTTGCTTACAAAATGATAAACAATAGCGTTCGGACAAACAAATGTTTTTTCTCCCAACATTCTCAGTCTCAGAATAAGATCGTCATCTTCGCAAAACATAGGCTTAAAAAGCGGATCCAGTCCGTTTATTTTTAATAAAAGTTCTTTTTTGGCAGCCAGAAAAAAGCTCACATCTTCCGTATACGCTTCTTCCTGTTTTTTCTGGTCACTTTCAAATCGGAAAAAATCTTCAAATCTGAATGTTTCAAAATCATTTCCAAAGTCTTGAATTTCTTTCCAAAGCCTTTTGTCTGATGCAAAAATTGGAGGTTCAATCACTTTGTAATAAACAAGATTATTTTTTTCTAATGTTTTACCAATTTCAGATAAAAAATTTCTACCAATAATCATATCATTATGTAAAAAACAAACATAATCTTTGGTAGAAATTTCTATAGCTTTATTATAAGTATCTGAAAGAGTTTTTTCTTCTGAATCTGAAAAGTAGATCAGGTTTTCGTCTTTTAAAGAATTCATCCACTCATGAGTTCCGTCGGAGCTTCCATAACTCACAAGAACAATTTCCGTATCAGGATAGTTTTCTCTTATCGAGTAATAACAACTTTTCGAATATTCTAAATTGTTTTTCAGTCCTATTAAAAGCGAAATATTATTAGTCATGTTTATACCAATTTCTAATTTTTCCTTAGAAAATACAAATGTAAATATTAAGATAAAAAAAACAGTAAAAATCCTGGAATTCTTACTGTTTAAAAAATTATTATTAAAAATTTATTAATTAACTTCTATCATAATCATCCTCAATCCTCACAATATCATCCTCCCCAAAATAGGTTCCTGTCTGTACTTCGATGAAAACTACCGGCTTATCGGAAAGGTTCATCATTCTGTGCTTTGCGCCAAGCGGGATGAAAATACTTTCACCATATTTCAGGTTAATTTCCTTATCGTCCAGAACTACTGTTGCATCCCCTTCAATGATGGTCCATTGCTCCTGTCTTTTGTGGTGATATTGGTAAGACAGTTTTTGTCCTGGATTTACTTCGATTCTTTTCAGTTTGTAATTCGGCTCATCTGCCAATACAAAATATTTTCCCCAAGGTCTTTCTCCTATTTCTAACATAACTTACTTCTTATTAATTTATACAAATGTAAATATTCAAAACAAAAAAGCCAACAACCAAAACATTAAACCTCCTTAAAACACATAATTTTGAGTAAATTTGCATCAAAATTTTAATTGAAATGGAGAAAGTAAGAGTACGTTTTGCTCCAAGTCCTACCGGACCTTTACATTTAGGAGGCGTAAGAACTGCATTATATGATTATCTTTTTGCTAAAAACCAGGGCGGAGAATTCGTATTAAGAATCGAAGATACAGATACCGCAAGATACGTTGAAGGTGCAGAAGAATACATCGAAGAAGCTTTGGAATGGTGCGGAATAATCGCCGATGAAAGTCCTAAAAAAGGAGGAAAATTCGCTCCATACAGGCAATCGGAGAGAAGAGATATTTATGACAGATATACAGAGCAGATCCTGAAAACAGATTATGCTTACATCGCTTTTGATACAGCCGAAGAATTAGACGCCATCCGTGCGGAATATGAAGCAAGAGGCGATGTTTTTTCCTACGACAATAAAACAAGAAACCGTTTAAGAAACAGCCTTGCCCTTTCTGAAGAGGAAGTTCAGAAATTATTGAATGAAAAAACACCTTATGTTGTAAGATTCAAAATGCCGGTTGACAGGACGCTGAACCTTGAAGACATCATCCGTGGAAAATTCTCTGTAAACACCAATACGTTGGATGATAAAGTTTTAGTGAAAAACGACGGAATGCCAACTTACCATTTCGCCAACATCATCGATGACCACGAAATGGAAATTTCTCACGTCATCCGTGGTGAAGAATGGCTGCCTTCTTTAGGTTTACACACTTTGTTATATGAAGCAATGGGTTGGGAACCACCTCAGTTTGCACACCTTTCTTTAATTTTAAAACCGGAAGGAAAAGGAAAGTTAAGCAAAAGAGACGGTGACAAATTCGGATTTCCGGTATTCCCATTGAACTTTACAGATCCTGCAACAGGAAATGTTTCTAAAGGGTACAGAGAGAGCGGATATCTTCCGGAAGCATTCATCAACATGGTTGCTTTGCTGGGCTGGTCGCCTGCCGATGATAAAGAAATTTTATCGCTGGATGAAATGGCTAAAGAATTTGGTTTAAATAAAGTTCATAAAGCCGGAGCAAGATTCAGTAAAGAAAAAGCAGAATGGTTCAATCATCAGTACATTCAAATGAAATCTGATGAAGAATTGCTGCAGATTTTAAAAAGCTCAGATTTACATTTAAATATTGAAGATGAAAAATTAATAAAGATTATTCATCTGATGAAAGAGAGAGCAACCTTCCCGAAAGATATCTACGAAAACGGAAAATTTTTCTTCGAAGCACCGACTTCTTATGATGAAAAAGCATCAAAAAAAGCTTGGAACGAAGAAACTTCAGGCATTTTGGGGGAATTGGCTTCTAATTTAGGAACTGCAGATTTTAATGCAGAAAATCTGAAGCAGATTATTCATGATTTTGCGGAAAACAAAGGTCTGGGAATGGGAAAAGTGATGATGCCTCTACGTTTGGCATTGGTTGGAGAATTGAAAGGACCGGATGTCCCAGATATTCTGGAACTTATTGGAAAAGAGGAAAGTATCTCCAGAATAAATAATGCGATCAATAATTTTAAATAGTTTTTGATAATTTTTCATAAATTTGAAAGATTTAATTTACTTCAAGAAATGGAATATTTAAGTTTCGAACTACCTATCAAAGAACTCATGGATCAACTTCAAACCTGTTCTTTAGTAGGAGAAGAAAGTGGTGTTGATGTAAAATTAGCATGTAGCCAGATAGAAGACAAGATTATAGAAAAGAAAAAGGAAATCTATTCTAATCTTACTCCTTGGCAGAGAGTACAACTATCTCGTCATCCGGATCGCCCTTATACCCTGGATTATATCAATGGAATGGTAGACAAAGGAAGTTTTCTGGAACTTCACGGAGACAGAAATTTCGCTGATGATCCTGCCATGATTGGTGGCTTAGCTACTCTGGATGGTCAGAAAGTGATGATCATAGGAACTCAAAAAGGAAGAACAACTAAGGAAAGACAGCACAGAAGATTCGGAATGCCGAATCCTGAAGGATACAGAAAAGCACTAAGACTAATGAAGCTTGCTGAAAAATTTCAGATTCCTGTAGTAACTTTGGTAGATACACCGGGAGCTTATCCTGGGCTGGAAGCTGAAGAAAGAGGGCAGGGTGAAGCTATTGCAAGAAATATTTTCGAAATGGTTCAGCTTAAAACTCCGATCTTTACTTACATCATCGGTGAAGGAGCCAGCGGCGGAGCATTAGGAATCGGTGTCGGAAACAAAGTATATATGTTGGAAAATACATGGTACACAGTAATTGCACCGGAAAGTTGCTCGTCAATCCTTTGGAGAAACTGGGATCATAAGGAAGATGCAGCCAATGCATTAAATCTTACTCCAAAAGATGCTTTAAGAGAAAAATTCATCGACGGAATCATTGAAGAACCTCTTGGAGGAGCACATTATGACCCTGAGACGACTTATTTAAATTTGAAAAATTCAATTTTACAAAATATCAAAGCCTTCTCAAAATTCACAGGGCAGGAACTTGAGACCCAAAGACAAGATAAATTCATTGCGATGGGTCAGTTTAAAGGATAAAAATAAAACGGTTAAGAAATTTCTTAACCGTTTTATTTTTATCCTT
>CBFGVN010000133.1:0-8217 GCA_965651845.1 uncultured Chryseobacterium sp.
TCAAACCATTGATATTGATTGAAGCTTTTCCTTCCGTAAAATCACTTGGAAAATAGAGATTTCCACCATATTTCAAATTCAGAACAGCCTGTTCGTAGCCGAACCAGATCGATGGGAATTCTTTTAATTGTTCCTTCAAAAAATCAGGATTTTGATGGATATTTTCACACAGCCATTGCAGTTTTTCTTCGTAATCGGATCTGTCATCGAAGCTCAACCCTCTGAACACCGCACACTCTCCTATTCCCTTTTTTCCTTCTTTTGAAATTTCAAGAATAAAGGTTTCCTTTTCATACAAAACGCCGCGAGATGTTCCACTCGGGCGTTTGAATTGTAATAAATATCTAAAATATTCTGCTTTCATTTATTTTACACTATCGATTCGCATAAATTCCTCTGCTTTTTCCACCATATCGATACTTCCGCAGAAAAACGGAATTCTTTGATGCAGCTCTGTAGGTTCTACTTCAAGGATTCTTCTGAAGCCGTCTGTAGCCTTTCCACCCGCTTGTTCAGCCAGGAAAGCCATCGGATTACATTCGTACAACAATCTCAGTTTTCCGTTGGGAGCCTGCGAATATGATGGATAAATATAAATTCCTCCTTTTAGCATATTCCTATGAAAATCAGCCACTAACGGTCTGTCACCTTCTTCCATCTGGCAATATTTAAGGTAATTTTTTACGCCTTGAGGAAATTTGATATAATTTCCTTCGTTGATAGAATAAATCTTACCCGTTTTCGGAAACTGCATGTTTGGATGAGAAAGATAATACGTTCCCAAAGACGGATCAAGTGTAAATCCGTTTACCCCGTTTCCTGTTGTATAGACAATCATTGTTGAAGACCCGTAGATTACATAACCTGCAGCAATTTGATTCACACCTTTCTGTAAAAAGTCTTCCAGCTGCACCGGAGTTCCAGGTTCGGTAACCCTTCTGTAAATTGAAAAAATCGTTCCTACGGAAACGTTTACGTCAATATTTGAGGAACCGTCTAGAGGATCGATCAATACAACATATTTGCTTAAATGTCCATTTTCACCGCATTTAATATCAATAAAATCGTCATTTTCCTCAGAAGCAATACCACAAACAACCTCTCTTTGGGACAATGCTGTAATAAAAATTTCATTGGCAATGACATCTAGTTTCTGCTGTTCCTCTCCCTGAACGTTCTCATTACCTGCCTTTCCTATAATATCTGCAATTCCTGCTTTATTCACTTCCCTGTTTACCACTTTCGAAGCCAATCTTATTGCACTCAGAAGGCGAGAAAACTCACCCGTAGAATATTGGAAATCATCCTGTTTATCAATAAGAAATTCTCCTAAAGTCTGTAATGGCTGATCTGACATATTTTCTCTTTTTACGTTTTCCCCAAATTTCGTAAAATTTATTACATTTAAAAAAAATTATTCATAAAAGAGTTTAAAGGCTGTTTATCAATAGTATACACCCTTACTTTCGTGATTTATCCAAAACTTCTTGGTGAAATCAACTCCCAATCTGTTGAAGCAATCTTAATATTTTTAACCAAATCGTGATTTTAATAAAATCTTAAGCCTATCCTTTCACTGTGCTATTTCATATCTCGTTGTAAATTTATAATTTTGACACCCGTAAAATATTCCCACAAATTTTATCTAACAATTTTATTATTAACAATTTAATGAAAATTTTCAAGTTTGGTGGAGCATCAGTAAAGGGTGCTGACAGTGTAAAGAATGTGTCCATGGTATTAAAAAGCCAGGGATTTGCCAAATGTTTGCTGGTAATTTCAGCAATGGGCAAGACGACTAATGAGTTGGAAAAAGTGGTAGAACTTTATTTCAAGAAAGATAATTATCAAACTGAAATTGAAAAGATAAAACGAAAACACATCGAAATTGCAGACGGTTTATTTCCAGAAAATCATGCGGTTTTTGCAGAAATCAATCTGTTTTTTGATGATATCGACTCTTTTTTAAGAAGAAACAAATCTCCGAACTACGACTTCGTTTATGATCAGGTGGTAAGCTGCGGGGAAATGATTTCTACTAAAATTGTGAGTGAATATTTAAACGAAATCCAGTTTACCAACCAATGGCTGGATGCCAGAGATTATATAAAAACAGATAATTCTTACCGGGAAGGAACTGTTGACTGGGTAAAAACAGAAGAATTTATCTCTAGCTTAAATAAAGAAATCTGCTATGTTACTCAGGGTTTTATTGGTTCTGATAATAATAATTTCACAGTAACATTGGGAAGAGAAGGTTCCGACTACTCTGCTGCGATTTTCGCATACTGTTTAAATGCAGACGCCATGACCATCTGGAAAGACGTTCCGGGAGTAATGACGGGAGATCCGAGAAAATTCAAGGATGTTACCCTTCTTTCGAATATTTCTTATGAAGAAGCAATTGAGATGGCCTATTACGGAGCAAGTGTCATTCACCCGAAAACATTACAGCCACTTCAGCAAAAAAATATTCCTTTTTATGTAAAATCTTTCGTAGATCCTACAAAAGAAGGAACAAAGGTGGGAGCTTCTGACAAAAATCAAAGCGAGGAAACCTATATTTTAAAGGAAAACCAGACTTTACTGAAAATTTCGACAAGAGATTTTTCTTTCATCGCGGAAGATCACATGAGTTTAATTTTCGGATATTTATCTAAGTATAAAATTAAAGTTTCTTTGATGCAGAATTCAGCAATTTCACTAGCTTTATGTCTGGAAGATAAATTTAATACCGTAGATGAGCTTAATGAAGAACTGCAAAAAGTATTCAAAACAGAAGTTATAAAAAATGTATCTTTATTTACGGTAAGAAACGCCAAGATGGATCACATTGATAGGTTTTACCAGGAAAAAAGTGTATTATTGGAGCAGATTTCGAAGAACACGCTTCAAATGGTAACACAATAAAACTAATTGCGACTAAACACAATATGAGTTTAATTTCGAAAAACGATCTGATAAAAGCTTCCGGCTTAAGTAAAATAGGATTTCTTAAGAATCCTGTAGCATCTGCTGTTATGAGCATTGCTAAAATAAATGAAGTAAACAGACTATACGACAAACTAAAAGACAAGGAAGGCAAAGACTTTTTCGACTCATTTGTAAGAGAAAGAAACCTAAGCTATATCGCTTTTGAAGAAGATTTGGCAAAAATTCCGAAAACGGGACCGTTTATTCTGGTTTCTAATCATCCGCTTGGCGCTATTGACGGAATTTTAATGTGTAAAATCTTATCGGAAGTTCGTCCGGATTTCAAGGTAATGGGTAATTTCCTATTGGAAAAAATCAAGCCGATGGAGCCATACGTGATTTCTGTAAACCCTTTTGAAGGAAGAAAAGAAGCCTACAGCAGTTCATCCGGAATGCGCGAAACACTGAAACATCTCCAAAACGGAGGCTGTGTGGGTATTTTTCCAGCCGGGGAAGTTTCTAACAAGAACAATCCTTACGGAGAAATTTTAGATAAAGAATGGGAAAAACCGGCTCTTAAGCTGATAAAAATGGCAAAAGTGCCGGTGGTTCCTATGTATTTTCACGCCAAAAACAGCCGATTATTTTACCAGGTTTCAAAACTTCATCCGAATTTACAGACATTGATGCTGCCTGCAGAAATGATGAACGACAGGGAAAAACCGATCCGTATCAGAATCGGTAAACCTATTGCCGTAAAAGCGATGGATGATATGGAAACCATTGAAGAATTAGGTGAATTTCTGAAGCGTAAGGTTTATATGATGAAATCTTACTACGAAAAGAGGAAATCATTGGCTCAGAGTATTAATCTTCAGAATTTATCAGTAAAATTTCCTCTGTTAAAAGAAGAAAATATTGTTCAGAATATTATTGATGAGACCCCGAAAGAAGATATTTTAAAAGACATCAACAAACTGAAAGGCACAGATAAAATGTTTTTCAGTAACGGGAATTATGAAGTTTACTTTACGAATTACGAAGAAATTCCATCGATCATGAGGGAAATCGGACGTCAGAGAGAGCTTACATTCCGTGCTGTGGGTGAAGGAAGCAATCTTCCTTTCGATTTAGACGAATATGATAAACATTACCACCACCTTTTCCTTTGGGATAATGCGGAGGAACGTTTGGTAGGTGCTTACAGAATGGCACTGGGTAAAGAAGTAATGAAAAGATCCGGTATCAAAGGCTTTTATACAAGTTCTTTATTTGAATTTGAGCAGGATATTCATCCTTTCTTTAAAAAGGTGATCGAAATGGGACGTGCCTATATCTGTCAGGAATACCAGCAAAAACCATTGCCGCTTTTCCTCTTGTGGAGAGGGATTGTGCATGTCTGCCTAAGAAATCCCGATCATAAATTTTTGATGGGAGGCGTAAGTATTTCCAATAAATTTTCTGAATTTTCAAAGTCATTAATGATTGAGTTCATGCGTTCAAATTATTATGATTCTGCTGTCGCTCAATACATTACCCCTAGAAATGAATATAAGGTAAAACTTCGTGACCGGGATAAAAATATCTTTTTCGAGGAAATGGAATCTGATTTAAATAAATTAGATAAAATTATCGATGACCTTGAACCAGAACTGAGATTACCGGTCTTAATAAAAAAATACATCAAACAAAACGCAAAAGTGATCGCCTTCAATGTAGATCCCAACTTCAATGATGCGATCGACGGGTTGATGTACATCAGAATCAGTGATCTTCCCGAAAGCACGATTAAGCCTGTATTAGAGGAAATGAGTGACCAGATCAGGAAGGAACAAGAAAATAATCCGACTGAAAATCAGTAGGTTTTTAAGTTTTGTTAAAAAAAGTATTGTTAATACTTGCTTCATATACGAAAACTTACTACTTTTGCATCACTTTAAAACAACGAAGTAAAAAGAATGGTTTCTTAGCTCAGTTGGTAGAGCAATGGATTGAAAATCCATGTGTCCCTGGTTCGATTCCTGGAGAAACCACAAGAAATGAGACAATTTCTAACACCCCCCCTCAAATTGTATGATTTGAGGGGGTTTTATTTTTAATGGCTTATCAAAATATACCATTTTTTCTCAAATTGAAGGTGACCTTTTCGGTGACCTACAAATTTTGACTTTTCAGGTAACCGAATTTCTTCGAAAGTCTCATCAGTAAAGCAGTTCAATAATTGAACATCTTGATTAATGGGTCACCGGAAATTATTTTAACCTTTAAAGTCATTATTATGAAAACCAAAATTTCAGTATTGTTTTATGCAAAAAGATCCAAAGCAAAAAACAATGATCAAGTTCCAGTTTACCTACGAATTACTGTCAATAGAAAACGTTCAGAATGCTCTACAGGTAAAAACATAGACCCTTCTAAATGGAATCCGGAAATAAGCCGCTTAAAAGGCAATTCTGAAGAGGCTCGGACTATCAATAAGTATTTTGATGTTCTGTTATCTAGAATACTTGAAATCGAAAGAAATCTAATTTTATCAGGAGAATCTTTTGATGCTACCGACGTGAAGAATCTTTTGATAGGAAGACAAGAGACAGAACGCTATTTGATTCCTATCTTTCAAGACCACAATAACAAGATGGAGAAATTAATTGGAAAAGAGTATACGGTAGCTACTCTAAAAAATTTCAAAACCTGCTTAGCTCATTTAAAACGGTTTCTATGGAATTTCTATAAAAAAGCTGATATCAATATTATAAAAATTGAGCCTGCTTTTCTAAATGATTTTGACTTCTTCCTTCGTACAGTAGTAAAATGTAATAATAATTCTACGGTAAAGCATACCAAGAATTTGGCGAAAATTCTCAAAATATGTTATCAGAATAATTGGATTGAAAAAGATTTAGTAATATACTACAAAGGAAAATTTAATGAAGTAACCACAAACTTCCTTACAGAAGAGGAAATAAAAACTATCCGGAATAAAGACTTTATTGGTCAGGGATTGAATTTAGTCCGGGATATTTTCATTTTTAGCTGTTATACCGGATTGGCTTATATTGATATCAATAATCTGACAAAAGATCATATCTCTAAAGGAATAGATGGTAATTTATGGATCATGACACACAGGCAAAAGACAAGAACCGCATCGAATATCCCCCTACTTCCTATAGCTGAGAAAATACTTAGAAAATATGAAAGCCACCCCTTAACGGCAAATTCAGAGAAACTGCTCCCCATGTATACCAATCAAAAGGTCAATGAGTATTTAAAAACAATTGCTGAGAATTGTGAGATAAATAAAAAACTAACTTTTCACGTTGCCCGTCATACTTTTGCAACAACAGTAACCTTAGGAAACAATGTTTCAATGGAAAGTGTAAGTAAAATGTTAGGTCATAAAAGTATTAAAACAACCCAACATTATGCTAAGATTTTGGATAAAAAAGTGAGTGAAGACATGAGTGCCTTAAAAAATTTATTAACTGTAAATTGATAAATACTATTTAAGTTTTGAACTTAAAAAATGTTGTAAAAATATAATTTACAACATTTTTTTATTAGTTTGATTGATCTAAACTCGTCACCAATATTTTTTACCTCCTCCTTCCTCTATTTCTGATTTCTGGTTCATTATCTTCTTTTTCTACAGTTTTACTTCCTTCAACTTGTTGAGAAGGTTTGAGTTTCAAAAAAAAATTTTGAGTCAAATTCTTCTTTTGAGCTATTTCGTGTGTCATTCTGTTTATTGCAGTTTCAAAGAAAAAGGTCTCTATTGGCGATAGGTCTCTATGTCTTTTAGATGCCTTCAATGCCTCAATGTATTTTTCTTTCTCCTCAGACCGGATAATCACCGGAGGATGTCCTTTTTGAGCCAGAATATAATTTGAAAGAAGCCTTCCCAAACGCCCATTCCCATCTCTAAAAGGATGCAGATAAATAAAGTGATAATGAAATTTCGCACTAAGTAATATGGGATGTAATTCCCCTTTATCCATAGTTAATTGTGTCTGTTCCAACAGCTTGGGAATTAATGCAATATTTTGTTTGTGATCTCCAAATAAAGTATCTCCGGCAGCCATGTCTGTTGTAGTATATTCTCCTGGTTCAGAGTTTTTAGTAAATTTCAATGTATTTGAAGTCAATATAGAATGAAGTTCTTTAATGAAATTTTCTGTCAAAGGGCGCTGAATATTGCTAAATGCAAATTCATAAGCTTTGAAATGATCCAAAATTTCAAATGCCTCTAAAAGTGACTTATTGTGAAGAATAGCGTTTAGACCTTTTTCATTTAGTTCCTGCGTATCATTTACAGAAAATGAATTTCCTTCAATACCACAGCTGTGAGCCGTAACCAGGTTTTCCGTATACTCAAAAAAATCCTTATCATCAAATGCTTTAATGATAATATCATTGTACTGTTCCAACAGTACATTGTAGCGTGAAATTAATTCTTCCATAAGGTATTCAAATTTATAAAAATATTTTATCTTATTATATACATTTCTGGCTCAGTAATTTCTATTGCTGTAATCTTGTACTTTTTTCAAGTACTAAACTGAACCCTGTGAGTTGTAGCAAGCTTCTACCCACCTCTATACGTTTT
Source organism: uncultured Chryseobacterium sp. (assembly GCA_965651845.1). Taxonomy (GTDB): domain Bacteria; phylum Bacteroidota; class Bacteroidia; order Flavobacteriales; family Weeksellaceae; genus Chryseobacterium. Next base: position 7,520 of record CBFGVN010000133.1, read on the forward strand.
TCAAATAGCAAATTCAAAAGTCCTTTGTCATCATCATTTTTAAGTTGATCAGGCTTCATTTGCAGCATAAATGATGATCTAATTGAAGACCATGTTTTTACAAATATTATGTCCCGCATTTGGTCTGAGCGAGGGTTCGCTTCCCATAAATTTTTGAGTGTTGGCTGTTTTTGCTGCTTGATTTTTCTTCTTTCATTATCAAAAATTCTTTTTTCCACCGAATTGATAATTAAACTGTTCAAAGAAATTTGTTTTTCTGAACAGAGCTTTTTCCAGTTATCTTTCTTCTGCTTTTGAATTCTTATGAAAATACGTGCTTCTTTTCCATAGTTCTTCATTGTACTTAATAATTGGTTAAAAATTCTGAGCCAAATTAATATTAAAACAACAGCAAGTCAATAGTAATAAGTACGTTTACCTCAAATAAGAGTATTCTGGAATCATCTAGAACTTCCAAAGATTAAAAAAGAATAATCTGGATTAATCTGGAATCTTTAAATAATGTTTCAAAATAAAAAACTGAGTTCCGAAGTTTTTCCTCCTTTTTTTGCAAAAAAGGCAAGATGTCTTTGGAGGAAAACTTGAAAAGTTTGTCCGTACAAAGACACATCTTGCAATCCTAAACCGCTCATTATTTCAGAGCTCTGAAATAATGAGCTACAATAATTTAAAACAATGATAACCAGTATATTATATTT
>CBFGVN010000134.1:0-8215 GCA_965651845.1 uncultured Chryseobacterium sp.
GGACCCATACATTAAAAGTGTATTGCTCTACCAGCTGAGCTACCGAGTCGGCCACAATTAATAATGATAAATATAAAATTAAATTTTAATATTCAATATTAATTATTTCAATTTTTCTGCAGTGTGCCTGCGACTGGACTCGAACCAGCACATCCTTAGGAAACCACCCCCTCAAGATGGCGTGTCTACCAATTTCACCACGCAGGCAATTAAATTACAAAATTCTAGTAATTTATTGCTTGTGACCCGGCTGGGATTCGAACCCAGGACCCATACATTAAAAGTGTATTGCTCTACCAGCTGAGCTACCGAGTCGGCCACTTATTCATCAAGTTTTCATTTAAGTAATGTCCCTTGTTTTAAGTGGTGCAAAGATAGGACTTTTTTCATTATCTCAAAACTTTTTTGCAAATTTGTTTAAAAAAAATTCATGATAATTTCACTGGTCGGATACATGGGAAGTGGCAAATCTCACATTTCCAAAATATTAAGCGAAAAACTCAATTTTAAACTCATTGATCTTGATAAAGAGATTTCCCGAAGAAATAAATTAACCATTCCCGAAATCTTCGAGAAAAAGGGCGAAATCTACTTTAGAAAGCTGGAAAGAGAGGCGTTGGAGGAAATTCTGGCAACGCAAGAAAACGTGGTTTTAAGTCTGGGTGGAGGCACTCCGGTTTACTATAATAATATGGAAATTATCAATCACAATTCTAAAAGCATTTTTTTGAGGGCTTCCATCACTACATTGTCTGAAAGACTTTCAAAACAAAAGGAAAAAAGACCTTTAATTGCTAATATTTCTGAAGAAAACCTTCCCGAATTCATTGCTAAGCATTTATTTGAAAGAAATGAATTTTACAGCAAGGCTCAGTTCAGCATCAATACAGACAACCGTGAGCCGGAAGATATTGTCGTAGAAATAATAGAAAAGCTCTATCTCTAGAGCTTTTTAATCTTCTTTTTCTTCAGAATCGTCGCTGGTTTCACCAAAGAAATCATCCCAATCGGTAAAATCGGCAGCGATATCGTTTTCCACATATTCATCCATATCTCTCCTGTCTTTTTTGGTGGGCCTTCCTTCTCCTTTTATTCGGTAATAATCCTGAGACATTTTGCGCATTTTCAGTAATTCGTATTGTTCTTTATCGGTGACATCCTTTATATGAAGCGGTACCAGCTTGGCTCCTATCCTGCTTTTCGGAATCTGGAGTACTTTAATTTTATAATCAATCTGGTTTTTTCTAATTTTAATAACATCTCCTTCCCTTACCTCTTTTGATGACTTTACGGTAGACTCTCCTATGGACACTCTGTTTTTCTTAATCTCCTCAGTAGCAATGCTTCTCGTCTTATAAAAACGAATACTCCATAAAAATTTATCTATTCTCATAATTTTTTATACTTTTGTCGTTATATTATTTGTAAAGTAATTAAACTTTTTTGAAAAAATGAAAAAAATATTTTTATATATCCTTGCGGGATCTTTGTGTTTTTCTGCTTGTAAAAAGGATGATGATGTGGAAACTTTTACAGAGCCGGAAGATATTTCAGTAAGAAATTCATATGATGATCAGGCTATTCAAAAATTTATGGATGAGAATTATCTGGATACTCAAGGAAATATAAAAGCATTTAGCAGTACGGATACTATTGATGATCATTATAAAAAGTTATCCGAGCTTAATCCTGTAAAATTACCTTCAGGAGTTATTTATATCGTAAGAGACGGCGCACAGCCTTCACCTGGAGTAACATTAGAAACCAATTCATCGGCTACAAATGCTACTCAGATCAGAACCATGATGAGAGCCAATTATTATCTTGCTACAGATACCGACGGGAAAGTTTCTTTTGCATCAAGCGGAACTCTTTTAAATACAATTAACGGTTCTGGTTCTCCGGTAACGGATCCAATGTTTTATTATGTGAAAAATTCAATCGTAAATAATACAAATAATTCTGATGCTGCAAAGAAAAGAAGCTATTACGAAATTGAAGGCCTCCAGGAAGGGTTAAAATACTTCAAAGGGTTCGACAATATTGCAGATGGTGATCCTTATAATCTACAAGGTGTAATTCTTGTACCATCAAGAGCGGCTTTTGCCAGAGACCCACATTTTAATTATACAGGTTATTCTCTTCAAAACAATTGTTTTGTATTTAATTTCCAGATTTACAACGCACAGACAAGACCAATCGGTCAACAAAAAAATAAATAAAAAATGCGCTTCAAATTGAAGCGCATTTTTTATTTAAGATCTAGCTTTCTGTTTTACATTTCCTAAAATATCAGGGAAATAAAGATCTGCCAAATGGTCAAATTCATCACCGCGCATGAACATCGTTGCATCTACTTCTTCATAAGAATGTCTTCCGGCCGCAGCTATTAATTCATTGCATGTATGAAGCGTATTTTTATGAAAATGATATACTCTTTCTGCCTTATCTGTTACATCAAGCCCTTTAATCAGCATTTTGTCTTGGGTAGCAACACCTGTCGGACAATTATTGGAATTACATCTTAAAGCCTGAATACAGCCCAGTGAAAACATAAATCCTCTGGCATTATTGCACATATCCGCACCCATTGCGACAGCTCGTAAAATATCAAGGCTTGTAAGAACTTTTCCGCTGGCAATGACTCTTAATTTATCTCTTAAATTATAATTTTTAAGTGTTCTGTTTACGAAAATCAAAGCAGGTTCCAAAGGCATCCCGACACCGTCTGAAAACTCCGGAGGTGCAGCTCCTGTTCCTCCTTCTGCACCGTCAATAGTTATAAAATCAGGGTAAATTTTTAATACATTCATCTGAACACAGATATCCTCAAATTCTTTCGTATCACCGATACAAAGCTTAAATCCAATCGGTTTTCCTCCTGAAAGTTCTCTTAATTGTTGTACAAACCTTAATAATCCCGGTGCATCAGAAAAAGCAGAATGGGATGGCGGAGAAATGATCGTCATTCCCGGTGTGACATGACGGATTTTTGCAATTTCAGGTGTATTTTTCACTCCGGGCAAAACGCCTCCGTGTCCTGGTTTTGCACCTTGTGATAATTTAATTTCAATCATCTTCACATTCGGAAGATTGGAATATTTTGAAAATAATTCGGGATTAAACTTTCCTTCATCATCCCTGCATCCGAAATATCCTGTTCCGATCTGCCAACAAAGATCACCACCTTCCAGATGGTAAGGTGAAATCCCGCCTTCTCCCGTATTGTGATAAAAATTACCTTTTTTAGCCCCTCTGTTTAACGAAATTTGTGCTCTGTCGCTCAAAGATCCAAAACTCATGGCCGAAATATTAAATAAAGAGGCATGATAAGGCTGAGTACATTGCTCTCCTCCTACCCAAACTCTTGGCAGCTCTTCTGCAGGAGATTTAGCATAAATGGAATGTTTAATTCCTTCATATTTTCTATGATTAACTTCTAATTGTGTCCCAAAAGCGACAGTATCACTCAGGTTTTTGGCACGCCTGTACACAGCAGAACGTTGATTTCTTGGAAAAGGTTTTCCGTCGGTTTCTCTTTCGATGAAATACTGCTGCATTTCGGGTGAAATACTTTCAAAAAAATACCTGAAATAGCCGACTACAGGAAAGTTTCTTAAAATTGCGTGTTTCGTTTGATAGGCGTTGTACACGCCCAAAGCATAGAAAGCGGACAACAGAATCGGTATCCAATAATGCGCTCTGATCAGCAATGCCACAATCCAGGTAGCAATTACCAATACAATCCCCCAAGATAAAAACTTATCTCTCATGAATGTAAATATTTAAAAGTTAAAACTAAATTTAGTGGAATTTTTGCAAAGAGCCTATGCTTTTGCTAAAAAACTTTCGTAAGAAGATTGCACAGAAACCGTGCCATCCGACAGTATTTTTTCTAAATTCAAGAATTCGATCTGGTTGACAGATGCAGGGTCAAAATTTTTCTGTACTCTCACATAATTTTCTGTGAAGCCAAACATCTTTCCGTCTTTATTTTCGTGTTCCCAAAGTACGGGAAGTGTTTTCCCAAGCTGGGTCTGGTAAAATGCCATTTTTTTCTTTTCAGATAAAATTCTAAGCATTTTGTTTCTTTTTTTTCTCTCAGAAACCGGCACTACACCGTCCATTTCTGCTGCTTCCGTATTTTCTCTTTCGGAATACGTAAAAACGTGTAAGTAGGTAATCGGAAGCTCATTAAGGAAATTATAGGTTTCCATAAACCTTTCTTCCGTCTCTCCCGGAAAACCGACGATCACATCCACACCGATAGCGGCATGAGGCATCACTTCACGGATTTTATTTACTCTGTCATTATATAATTTTGTTAAATAACGACGTTTCATTTTTTTCAACAAATCATCACTTCCCGATTGTAACGGAATATGAAAATGCGGAACAAAACTTTTGCTTTTAGAAACCAATTCGATACTTTCATCCTTCAAAAGATTAGGTTCGATGGATGAAATCCTGATCCTTTCGATTCCTTCAACCTGATCAAGCTCAGAAATTAAATCTAAAAAAGTATGTTCATGTCGTTTGTTTCCAAACTCTCCTTTTCCGTAATCACCAATATTTACACCTGTAAGAACAATTTCTTTGATGTCTCTTGCCGCAATTTCTTTGGCATTTTTCAGGACGTTTTCAATGGTATCCGAACGGGAAATCCCCCTCGCCAAAGGAATTGTGCAATATGTACATTTATAATCACAGCCATCCTGGACTTTCAGAAAAGCCCTGGTTCTGTCACCTATGGAGTAACTTCCGATAAAGAAATCAGTTTCTTCAATTTCACAAGAATGAACAATACCTTCATTTTCGGATTTCTCCAAATCATCAAGATAGCTCAGGATATTGAACTTTTCTTTGGCTCCCAGCACTAAATCAACACCTTCAATCTGTGAAATTTCTTCAGGTTTCAATTGTGCATAACATCCCACAATCACCACCAAGCCTTCAGGATTGGCTTTCATGGCTCTTTTCACGTGAAGTTTACACTCACGATCTGCGTTTTCCGTTACCGAACAAGTATTGATTACATAAACATTGGCCTTTTCATCAAAACTCACTTTTTCGTAACCTGCATCTGTTAATTGACGGGCAATAGTAGATGTCTCCGCAAAATTTAATTTGCAGCCAAGGGTGTGAAATGCGGCAGTTCTATGAAAAGTTGACATTTGTTTACTCCTGAATTTTAGGGTGCAAAGATAGTAATTTTAAATATGAATTCTAAATTGATTCAGTCTATTGCTTAAATTCATCTCTTCCTTCTTTTACTTCGGGACTGTTTAATAACAAGCAAATGAAAAATTTAAACCAAAATCATTTTCTGAAAATTTATTTTTCATTTTTTAATTAAATTCCGTTGATTTATTTCTTGTAATCGATTAAGCTTTCCAATCTTCATTTTTCCCGAGGAAAACAATCTGCCCGATAGCATTTTCAAAACGTTTATGAGCAAGTTTTTCATAACTAGAATTTGAATGTCTAAGTTAGAAATTTTCAGAAGTTTATTCTTTAATTTATCTGTCATTGTGATGAGCATGATGATGAAGAAATCTACTTAATAAAACACAAAATTTCTTTTAAGATTGCTTCGCTTTGCTCGCAATGACATATAATACAGCAAAAAACCGCCACAAAAGCGACGGTTTTATATTTCAAATTATCAATTTTAATCCCTGTTTTTCACCATTACCCAACCGGAATATTTGAATAATGTATTCTTTTTATCATGTTCGTTCCATGTTACGGAGTACCAGTATGTTCCTGTAGGAATCTTTTTGCCGGCAACCATTCCGTCCCATTTGTAATTATTACTTTTATCGGCCTGGAAGATTTTCGTTCCGTATCGGTCAAAAATATTGAATACCAGATTCTGTTTGTTACCCAATGCCGAATAATCGATCACATCATTGATTCCGTCTCCGTTTGGTGTGATGACATTAACCAAATTAGGTACGACAATCGTAACATCGATAGGCTCACAATCGTATGCATCTTTCACAAAAATATGATTATCACCCCGCGGAACATTATTGAACACATTAGAATCCAGCCAGTTGACTGCATCCATAGAATATTTATATGGCGGAGTTCCTCCCGTTACATTTACTGTTACCGTATTGTTGGCAATATCAATCGCTGAAATTACAGGCTGCTCAGATGGATAAACTTTTACGGTTTGTCTTGTAACGCATTCCCCTGTTTTCAAATCTACCCAATAGGTTCCTACAGCCACGTTATTGATGGTCTGGGTCGTAGCACCCGTACTCCATAAATATCCTGTGAATCCTGGACCCGCATCCAAAGTTGTTGTATCTTCCATACAGATAATTTTGTCTTCCAACACATTAGAATAAGTCGGAGGAAGCACAATTAAAGTAACTTTAGCGATGCCAAAACATCCGTTTCCGTTGATCACTTTTATGAAAATTACTCCATTCGGAGCTATATAAGCTGTAGGATTTAGAATTTCATTCGTTCCATTTTCGGCATCTGCTAGAGAGGGATAGTATTTTTTTGTCCCGCTTTGTGTTGTTACCGGTGCAATCGTTAAGTTAAATAAAGCTGTTGAAGGTTTTGATTCAATAAAACATGATCTTAAAGTCGCTTCCGTTACAACAACAACCGGATAAAATTTCAGTGAAATTTCTGCGGTGGCTGTACATCCGTATTGAGAAATGATTTTCACATAAACGGTTCCTTCTGCAGATACAAAAGCTGTGGGAGTCGTAATTTCATTAATACCGGCATTAAGATCAGCAATAGAATTATAATATTTTTTTATCGCCGTAGGATCAGAAAATACTGCTGCCGATGTAAGATCATATGTTGCTACTCCGGTATTGTTATTATTACAACCATAGAGACTGACGTTGGTTCCCGTAATAGTTCCTTGTTTAAATTTAAACAGACCTACCTGCCTGCAAGAATTGATCGGATTATTAGGATTCGCAGGATCTACATAATGAATACTGTAATAATAGGTCGCAGTTGTACTGATAGTCTGAGGTGTCAATATCGGATTCGCTCCTGAAAGGGCATCATTTGAAGAAGTATGATAGCTGATCAGGAAATTTGAGTTCCCGTTGATAATACCCGCTGATAAAGAATTGAAATTAAAAACCATAGGATTTTCACATATAATGACTTCCCTAGGATCTGCAGGATTTGCCGCAGGAACTCCCGGCGGAACAAACGGCTGCGTCTGTATATTAGGATCTGTGAACGGTGAAGCCAATGTTGCAGTGCCACCCCAGGTCAAAGAAAACGGTGCCATTGTGTTGCTTCCGGCTCCTACCCAGTTGTCTATATACAAATAATAAGTCTGCCCTGCCAAAACATCCATATACCTGCAATAAGGAGTAAGAGAACCTCCCGCCGCTGTTAAAAGTGTACTCGTCATATTCAGTCCCGTATTTGCTCCGATTCCCAGAACGGTTGCGGCATTACAGCGTATCGGCGATCCTAAACTTCCACAGGAAACATTCGGGCCATAAATTGCCCAGTCGTAATCTGCATTCTGATCCGTTTGAACAAGGTCGAAAGTCAGGGTTCCTCCGGGAGCAATAGTGATTCTGTACCATATTGAATTATGCTCACCTGTCGTCAGACATCCTCCCAAATTCTCATTAACGGCACCAATTCCTGTCGGGGAATAAGTAATATCGGAATTTCCACAAACCTGAAGTGCAGAAGAACAATCTGCCTGTGAAAAAAATAATTGTGAAACCAATAAGTAAAAAAACAGTAAATTTTTCTTCATATGTTTTTTCAATTTAATTATTATTTAAATGATGTAAAACAGCGCATATCAAATATAAAACATTTTACATCAATAGCAATATATCTTTGAAAAAGAATTCAACAAAAATTGAAAAACAATGAATTTTTATCAATAAATTACTTAATACTTGTAATATTTCCGCAGAGATTCTCAAGGTGAAAAATCTTATGAAAAGGACTTTTTACCTGCTGCAAGTGTTCCTTATCCTGAATAAATGTATAGCGCGAAGCCAAAGAATTCATATCTGAAACGATGACCAGCCAGCATTCATCAACTGTATTGTCGTAATAAGGGAATTTTTCATTTTTCTTTTCAATAAGCTCTAAAATTTTCTCGGAACAAAGCTCATCAAAAAGATTCATATTATATTCATAAGTAATAAAAACATTTCTGCGATGGACAGATTTTCGTAAACTTTTTACACATCCG
>CBFGVN010000135.1:0-8187 GCA_965651845.1 uncultured Chryseobacterium sp.
ATTCTCGCCTGCAAGTATTCTTCCGCAACAGGCAAAAATCTACGGAATATCCATCAAAGACCTTTGTGGAAATGAGGTTGAAAAAGCTTTAAATAAATTTAGAAATTAGTAACTAGAAGTTAGAAATTAGTATAATTGATAATGGAAGAATAAAATTCATAGTTAAGGATTCACCATTCACAATTGCGACTTATAATTTATAACTCATAACTTATAACTTTTATACGCATGAAAATTGCCGTTTTCCCAGGATCATTCGATCCGATCACTTTAGGGCACTACGATATTATAGAGAGAGCCGCTCCGCTTTTTGATAAATTAATTATCGCAATCGGACAAAATTCTCAGAAGAAATATATGTTTCCGTTGGAAAAAAGAATGGAATTCATCCAAAATTCCGTTGCTGAATTCCCAAATGTGGAAGTCGATTATTTTGAAGGATTAACGGTAGACTACTGTTTTGAAAAAAACGCACAGTACATCCTGAGAGGACTAAGAAATCCTGCAGATTTTGAATTTGAAAAGGCTATTGCACACACCAACAGGACTTTGGCCCATAAAAAATTGGAAACCGTTTTTTTACTGACCTCATCCGGAAAATCTTTCATCAGCAGCAGTATTGTGCGGGAAATTATCAATCACGGCGGGGAATATGAACTACTGGTTCCTGATTCGGTGAGAGTTGAAAAAAAATAAAATAATTAATAAACGATAAATGATAATTTATACCAATGGTTGAAAATTTGCTTGTGAAGAGAAAATCATTCATCAATTATCATTTATCATTTAAAAGACATGCACGAACAGTTCAATTTTGCCATAGAAGTTCTGGGAACGATCTCCTTTTCGATGTCGGGAAGTTTTGCTGCGATGCAGAAACGTCTCGATCCGTTTGGAGTTTTGATCATTGCTTTTGTGACTTCTGTTGGAGGTGGAACCATAAGAGATCTGTTACTTGATATTCCGGTATTCTGGATGCATGATCTTTTAACTTGTGCATTGATTATCCTGACGAGTATTTTTACGATGATTTTTAAATCCTTTGAAAAAAACTTCAGGGTAACATTATTTATTTTCGATAGTTTAGGATTGGGATTATTTACCATAATCGGGGTACAGAAAGGCCTTCATGCAGGAATCCATCCGCTGATATGTATCGGATTAGGAACTATTACCGGCTGTTTTGGAGGTATTATCCGGGACATTCTTCTTAATAGGATTCCACTTATTTTCAGGAAAGAAATTTATGCTACCGCCTGTATTGTAGGAGGTTCGGCCTTTTTACTTTTAACGGAATTTACCTCACTGTCATACACTATAGTACAGGTATTTACTATTTTATTAATCGTTTCCATCAGGACATTAGCGGTAAAATACCATTGGCAGATCCCAAAATTTTACAGATATGAACATAATAACTCTGAAATGTGACGTTGATTTAAAATAAAAAATCCTTCGACTGCTTTGCGCTGAGGATGACATCGCTAATACTTAGCGTTCCAGTTATCCGGAATAATTTGCCAGTGTCATCCTCAGCGCAAAGCAGTCGAAGGATCTAATGCACTAAAAACCATTTAATATTAAAAACAAAAAGCACCTAAAAAAATTAGGCGCTTTATTTTTATAAACTCGATTCCAAAAAAACCCGGAACTCACATCTTTTAAAAGAATTTCCCTCTGTTTCTCATATTCGGGTTGTGCATATGTTTTTGCATGGATGGCATTTTCAGCTGGTCTTTCATCATTTTGATTTGATCGGTCATCATTCCTGCACTGTCCAATCTTTTTGCTTCTTCCAACAATTTTTGCCCCTCCTGTTTTCTTCCTTTAGAAATGGCCGCCGCGGCAAGATTCAGAGTTGCCATTGCTCTGTCATGCTTCATATTTAAACCATATTCCAATGCTTTTTTCATGAAAGGCTCCACTTTCGCAGGGTGTTCCTGAGCTTGTGTCAATCCCATCAGATAATGGAAATATCCATATTGAGATTTATGAAGCTGAGCTTGATAATTTGTAATATTATTCAGCCAAACTGCTGCTTTTTCCATATTTTGTTTTCTCAATTGCCAGAAAGCCAAAAGAATATATTCGTTTTTAAAGAAAAGTAAAATCGGCGCAGCTGCTAAAAGGAAAATCACAATTCCCCAGCCCAGATTTCTTGTAAAAAACATCATGTAAAGTCCTAAAAGTATAAGAACCGCCGCAATTACAATTTTTATGTACTTATTCATTACTAAATTTTAGAAGTGCAAAGATAAGAAATTTAAGGTTCAGAGTTTAAGGTTCAAGGTTTAAAGTTTAAGATTATAAAACGTTGAACTCAAAACCTGAAAACTTTAAACTCTTTCGTACGTCTGGAAGCAAAAATCATATTGATTTTTTTCATCCTTTTCATGGCAGATTTCATTTACTTTTTTCCAGATTTTCTCATCAATCCTCGGGAAATAGGTATCTGCCTCAAGATCTGCTTTTACTAAGGTAACTTCAAGCCTGTCAACCACATCCATGGTCTGCTCATAAATATTTCCGCCGCCGATAACGAAAACATCTTCGTCGATCTTTTTGGCAAATTTTATGGCTTCTTTAATGCTTCCGACAATTAAAATTCCCTCTTCAAACCAGTCTTTCTGTCTCGACACTACAATATTGGTACGGTTGGGAAGCGGTTTCCCGATACTTTCATATGTTTTTCTTCCCATGATCACCGGATGCCCCGAAGTGATATCTTTAAAGTGTTTTAAATCTTTTGGAAGATGCCAAAGCAACTGATTTTCAAAACCAATTTCATTCTTTTCTCCCATTGCCACCACTATTGTTGTCATTAAAATTATTTTTTACAAAATTAGCACATAATTTGTATATTTGATTAGCACAAAAAATTTAAAAAAATAAACTATGAAAAACAAGGGCTGTCTGAGCGCCGGAACCATCGGTATTGCTCTTCTTATTATTGTTGCAGTATTATTCTTCTGGGGTAAAAGCGGCTATAATAGCTTTGTGACGAAAGAACAAAACGTAAATACAAAATGGTCTAATGTAGAGACCGTTTATCAGAAAAGAGCCAATCTTATTCCGAATTTGGAGAGAACGGTAAAATCGTATTCTAAATTTGAACAGGAAACATTAACAAAAGTAATTGAAGCTCGTTCTAAAGCTACTTCTATTAATGTAGATCCTACGAATATGACTGAACAGGATTTAGCAAAATTCCAGGCTGCACAGGGAGAATTATCCGGTGCATTGAGCCGGTTAATGGCGGTTGTTGAACAATATCCGAACTTAAAAGCAGATCAGCAGTACATCAATTTCCAGAGAGAATATACTGCCATTGAAAACAGCATCAGAACAGAAACTGTTTATTACAATGCAGCAGCTCAGGATTATAATACATCGATCAAAACTTTCCCGAATAATATTCTGGCGAATTTTACAAACTTTAAAGAAAAACCTTATTTCAAAGCAGACGCAGGAGCTCAAAAAGCACCTGATGCATTCTCAGAATAATGAGCAAATTCTTGACAAATCAGCAGATAGCTTCCCTCGTGGAAGCTATTCAGTCGGCAGAGGAGCATTCTACCGGTGAGATAAGAGTGCATATCGACTCGAATACCGAAGGTGATAACGCTAAAATTGCATTTAAGGTTTTCGAAAAATTATGTCTCAACAAAACAGCGGAAAGAAATGCGGTGCTTTTTCATGTGAATTTTGAACAGAAATATCTTACCATCATTGGTGATACGGGAATTCATGAGAAAGTTCACCAATCATATTGGGATCATCTGCACGACTACATTACGTCTGAATTTGCCAAAGGAAATTATTATAAAGCTTTAAAAAGTGCCATTCTGGAAACAGGATTAGAATTAAAAAAACATTTTCCTGTAACAGGAGAAAATCACAACGAACTTCCTAATGAAATTACGTTCTCTTAAAATAGTATTTTCATTTTTACTGATTTGCTTTTACACTTTTGTATCAGCACAATACACCGTTCCCGACAAACCGAAGATTCTTTATCCCGTTTACGATGAAGCCAATTTATTGAGCCAGCAGGAAAAAGATGATCTCAATAAAAAGCTGATCGCTTTCGCAGATTCTACCTCAACGGAAATTGAAGTAGTAATTATCCCGTCTACCAAAGGCGAAGACGTGAATTTTTTGGCCACAATGTTCGGTGAAAAATGGGGAATCGGTAAAAAAAATGTTGACAATGGAGTTGTATTTTTAATAGCCACAGAAGATCACACCATGTCGATCCAGCAAGGACGGGCAGTTGAGCAATATTTAACGGCATCTGTTGCAGGGCAGATTTTAGATTATATCGTTACCCCCCATTTCAAACAAGGCGAATGGTACGAAGGAATCAACCGTGGTACTTCTGCGATCATGGAAGCTGTTCAAGGAAAATTCAAACCCTTAAACAATGAGGAAAGCGGCGGTGACGGGAGTATATTTAAAATTCTTCTTATAGCCTTCGTTATTTTCATTATTATCGCTATTATATTCGGAAACAGAGGGGGTGGAAAAGGCGGCGGAAATTATGATGACGATGATGTTATCCTTTCCAGAAGAGGCCGCAGAAATTATCCCGGAGGCTTTTTCCCTTTCCCAGGCAGTTTCGGAGGCGGTGGTTTTGGCGGTGGCAGTTCCGGAGGTGGCGGCGGATTTGGTGGCTTTGGCGGAGGCGGAAGCTTCGGAGGCGGTGGTGCCTCGGGAGGATGGTAGGTTTGAATTTAAACTTAAATAAATCTTATACGATTATAAAGATGCTTCGAGAGTCTCGGCATGACATTCCTAATACTAACAGTTTTATTTTACTGGATGTTTGAAGCGATGTCATGCCGAGACTCTCGAAGCATTTAACAATAATGATAAAAATTAATAACATTTTATATTAAAAATTATTAAAACACAGCAAAACACTCTCGTTAATTCAAAAATTTTTCATTAAATTTACTGAAACCCGGTTTATGAAGAAGACGTTGGTAGTTTTTGCGCATCCCTATTTAGAGCACTCCAACTCGAATGTAGAGCTCGTTAATTTCTATGTTCGCCACCAGCATTTCACCCTTCGGGATCTGTATGAAGAATATCCGGATTTTCATATTGCTGCTTTTCGAGAAAGAAAAAGGTTAAAAAACTATGACCGTTTTATTTTTCAGTTTCCATTGATATGGTTCGGAATCCCTCCGCTATTAAGGCTTTGGATCGACGAAGTTTTCGACAGAGACTGGCTGAAAGAAGGTCATAATAATCCTCTGGAAGGCAAAGAAGTCTATATCCTCGTGACCACCGGTGGAAAAGAAAGATCTTTCAGCAAAACCGGAACCTACAAATATACAGTGGAAGAACTTATCAGTGGGCTGATCGTCTCTTTGAATGTTTTTAAAGCTAATATTAAAAATATAAAAGTCGTTTACGAAGCCAACAAATTGTCGAAAAAAGATATCATCTTGCATAAACAGGAATTTACAGAACTGCTCAATCAATAAAATATGGAATCCAGCCTGGCCATGAATACTCTTATTTTCTTAGGCGTTGCCATTATTATGGTTCCGCTGGCAAGAAAATTTGGGCTGAGCTCTGTTATCGGATATATTGTTGGAGGCATTCTTATTGGACCTTATGTTTTAAAATTAACCGGAAAAGACGTCGACGGCATTATGCACGCCAGCGAATTTGGGGTGATCATGCTTTTATTTTTGGTCGGTCTTGAGCTGGAACCCAGAAAATTTTGGGAAATGCGGAAAAAAATCATTGGATTGGGATTGACACAAATGTTGTTGACAATTTCCCTGCTTTTCTTGGTTTTCATTTGGGCTAACTGGCGCATTGACAAAGCGATTGCCATTTCCATTTGTTTTGCCCTTTCTTCCACAGCTATCGTTCTGCAGACCCTGCAGGAAAAAAATAATCTGAAAACCTTAGCAGGTGAAGCTTCATTTTCTACCCTTTTGTTTCAGGATATTGCGGTGATACCTATTTTAGCAATTCTTCCGATTATTGCCAATTATAAAGCCAGACATCATGATAATGACATCCAGGTTCTGATCCAGACGCTTCCGGAGTGGATGCAGGCGGCAACCGTAATTTTAGGAGTGGTGATTTTAATTTTATTAGGACGATATGTTTTTGTTCCTTTTTTAAGATATGCTTCAAAATCGGGGATGTCCGAGCTTTTAACTGCTTCTTGCCTATTTCTCGTTATAGGAGTTTCCGAGCTGATGGTCGCTATCGGACTTTCTCCCGCTTTAGGAGCCTTTCTCGCAGGTGTTATGCTGGCCAATAGTGAGTTCCGGCATGAACTGGAAGCTCAGATCGACCCGTTTAAAGGTCTTTTGCTGGCTGTATTTTTTGTGAGTGTCGGGTCAACAATGAATTTCACGGTCATTCAAAAAGATCCGATATTTATTTTCAGTACTGTTTTTGCTGTTTTAATAATCAAGTTTATTGTACTTTATGTCATCGGAAAATTTTTCAAAATTGATACTCCCCAAAGCTTATTTTATGCATTTGCACTTTCGCAGGTAGGAGAATTTGCTTTTGTATTAATCAACTATGCATCAAGTCTTTATTTATTAAATGCAGAGCTGAATTCCCAAATGATGGCCGTTACTGCAATTACAATGTGTATCACCCCGTTTCTTTTAATTATTAATGATAAACTGATTACGCCAAAATTCATAAAAGATGTTCCCGAAGGCGATCATGATTATAATATTCTCGACAGCAATGTTTCCCAGAAGAAAATTATTATCGTCGGTTTCGGACATTTCGGAAGTACAGTGGGTCGGCTTTTAAAGGCCAATAAAATCTCGGCAACGGTTCTGGACAGAGATTCGGATCGTGTGAAGTTATTAAGAAGCTATGGGTTTAAAGTATATTATGGTGATGCTACAAAAATTCCTACCCTGAGAGCTGCCGGAATTGAAGATGCCGAAATTCTCGTTCTTTGCCTTGATGATCCTACTGATAACAAATTCATTGCAGATTTGGTTCGTGAACATTATCCAAAGGTGAAGATTTTTGTAAGGGCCAAAAACAGGATCGATGCTTATGATTATTTAAATAACGGAATTAATAATATTTACCGTGAGACACTGGGAACTGCCGTAGACATGGCGGTTGATGTTCTTCATGAAACCGGGATGCGGAAATATGCTGCGAGACGGTTGGGGAAGAGATTTATGGCAATCGATAAAGCTTCCGTAAGAAAATTAGCCCAAATAAAAGAAGAGGGAGATGAACTTATTCTCTTTACTACTAAAGAAATCCTACAACGTGAGGAGGAACTATTGGCCTATGATAATCTTAATTTTAATTCCGACAACCAAGACGACCTGGACTTTATAAGCAATGAAGGAGAAGAGAAAGATAATCAATCCTAAATTTAATTCATTACAAGAAGCTCTTTCCTCCTTAATTTATAAAATCAATACTTTATTTGCAGCGGTTAATTTTTGATTTATAACTTTGTATCAATGTTTTATATCTCTTCTGCTTCACTCTATTAAAATTAATTGATATGAAAAAATTATTTATTACTCTTGGATTTTGTGCATCCTCTTTTGTATGTGCACAGCATCAGCCTTGGAGCTATGAAGGAAAAGAATCTCCCGAACATTGGGAAGAACAGGAAGGTAATGAAAAATGCCGCTCCGGAAAAACTCAATCACCCATTAATATTGTTACTTTAAAAACCGTCCGGGATAAAGATCTCAAAAAAATTGATTTCCGATACGATGCCGGTGACATAAAGGATATTCAGGACAATGGCCATACCTTACAGTTTGATTTTACAGAAGGTAGTTTTATTAATTATGAAAACAAAAAATATTCATTAATACAGTTTCATGCCCATGAAGAGTCTGAACATACGATTGATGGCATGAGATATCCTTTAGAATTACATTTTGTACATAAAGCTAATGACGGTTCAATCCTTGTGATTGGAGTCATGGTAAAAGAAGGTGAAGAAAACTCTTATTTTGAAAAATTAAAAGTCTTTAAAAATCTGTCTGAAAATGTAAAAAAAGACACTGATATTATTTTCAATCCTGAAAAAATGTATCCCCAAAATAAAGGGTATTATAAGTACACCGGATCTTTGACGACTCCTCCTTGCACAGACAATGTAACCTGGATTATTTTTAAGAAACCGATCCAGATGACAGAGGATGAAATAGA
>CBFGVN010000136.1:0-8176 GCA_965651845.1 uncultured Chryseobacterium sp.
CTGAAAATCCAGATAAGAATGTTACGTATGTTAAAGTAAAAGATTCTTCTAAAGCTTTAGGACAATTGGCTTCGAATTTCTACGGAAATCCTTCTGAAAAATTAAAATTAATCGGAGTTACAGGAACCAACGGAAAAACTTCTGTTTCTACCCTGCTTTTTGATGTATTTAAAAACTTAGGCTACGATTCTGCTTTACTTTCTACAGTTGAAATCAGAATTGGAGAAAAAGTAATTCCGGCGACCCATACAACTCCGGACGTGATTACCATTAATAAAATCCTGGCTCAGGCTGTTGAAGAAGGCTGCGAATTTGCTTTCATGGAAGTAAGTTCTCATGGAATTGCTCAAAACAGAATTGAAGGGCTTCATTTTAAAATAGCAGGTTTTACTAATTTGACTCACGATCATTTAGATTATCACAAAACTTTTGATGAGTATTTAAAAACAAAGAAAAGGTTTTTTGATGAGCTTCAGGATACAGCCGTTGCCATCACCAATGTGGATGATAAAAACGGAAATGTCATGCTTCAAAACACAAAGGCAGCAAAAAGGTCTTATGCTTTGAAGACAATGGCCGATTATCATGGAAAATTACTGGAAGTTGATTTCAACGGAATGTTATTGAATTTCAATGGAAAAGAATTTTGGACAACTCTAACAGGGAAATTCAATGTTTACAATTTATTATTGGTTTTCGGAATTGCTTCTGAGCTTGGCTTTGAACAGGACGAAATTTTGCAGGCCATCAGCAAACTGAAAAGAGTTTCCGGAAGATTTGAGACCTTTAAATCAGACGGAGGAATTTTCTTCATCGTAGATTATGCACACACTCCGGATGCTTTGGAAAACATTTTGGACAGCATTAATGATATCAGAACAAAAAATGAAAGATTAATCACTGTTTTTGGTTGCGGAGGCGACAGGGATCATTCCAAAAGACCTGAAATGGGGAATATTGCCACTAAAAAATCAACCTTGGCAATCATCACTTCAGACAACCCGAGAACGGAAGATCCGGCACAGATTATAAAGGAAATTGAAGCAGGCGTTGAACCACAGAATTTCAGCAAGTACACTTCAATTCCGGATAGAAAAGAAGCCATAAAAATGGCAATAAAATTTGCAGAACCTAAAGATATTGTTCTCGTAGCAGGAAAAGGCCACGAAACATATCAGGAGATCAATGGTGTGAAACATCATTTTGACGACAAAGAAGTAATTAATGAGCTTTGGAAATTAATGAGTAAGTAAAAATTTATAATCGATAATTGATAAATGTTAATTGGTTTTATCATTCATCAATAATCATTTATCATTTATTAAAAATTTGAAAAAATGCTATACTATCTATACGAATATCTAACCAGCCAGGGAATCCACGTTCCGGGATTAGGAATGTTAAAATACATTTCTTTCCGTGCGGGAATGGCTGTTTTACTTTCTCTGATCATCGCTCTTATTTACGGAAAAAGAGTAATCAACTATCTGAGAACAAAACAGATGGGCGAATTGGTTCGCGATCTTGGATTAGACGGCCAGAAACAGAAAGAAGGAACTCCTACCATGGGGGGGCTTATTATTATTTTGGCGACAATTATTCCGGTTTTGCTGTTCACCCGAATTATTAATATTTATATTGTCCTTCTTCTGGTTTCAATGCTTTGGATGGGCGCCATTGGCTTTCTGGATGATTATTTAAAAAAGATTAAAAAAAATAAAGACGGCTTAAGCGGTAAATTCAAAATTGTAGGACAAGTGGGATTGGGGTTAATTATCGGAATTACAATGTATTTCCATCCTGATATTACGGTTAAAAGAAAATATGCAGACGCAAAAGTAGTAAACAGAAATAATGTTGAGCAAAACTTCATGCCGACAGAAAAAATCACAGTTTCCACCGTTCCCTTTGCTAAAAATAACGAATTCGATTATAGCGGAATTCTATTCTGGATGAATGACAAAGATGCTCACGAATGGGCTTGGATCGTTTTCATCCCGATTGTGATTTTCATTGTAACAGCCGTTTCCAACGGTGCCAATATTACCGATGGAATTGACGGTCTCGCAGCGGGAACAAGTGCAGTTATTCTGCTTACCCTGGCGCTTTTCGCCTATCTTTCCGGGAACATCATTTTTGCGGATTACCTCAACATTATGTTCCTTCCGAACATGGGTGAAACCACCATTTTTGCCGTTGCAATGGTAGGTGCCGTTATCGGGTTTTTCTGGTACAACACCTATCCGGCACAGGTTTTCATGGGTGATACGGGAAGTTTGATGCTCGGAGGAGTAATTGCCGTTTTAGCGATTATTTTAAGAAAAGAATTGCTGATCCCCGTTTTATGCGGGATTTTCTTAATCGAAAACCTGTCTGTAATGCTTCAGGTAGCAGTTTTCAAATACAGAAAGAAAAAATATGGGCTGGAATATGCTCAAAACAATAGATTATTCAGAATGTCCCCACTACACCACCATTATCAGAAAGGCGGTTTTCACGAAAGCAAAATCGTGAACAGAATGATAATTATCGGGGTAATTCTGGCAATTGTGTGTCTCATTACATTGAAGATGAGATAGAAATTAATTTAAAAATTGAATTATTTAAGCATTTAAAAATTTTTGAATCACTTAAATCTTTCAATCATTAAATCAGAAAATAATATGAAAATAGTTGTTTTAGGAGGAGGAGAAAGTGGTTGCGGAGCTGCTTATCTGGCAAAAAAGCAAGGGATGGAAGTTTTCCTTTCAGATAAAGGTGCCATTAAGGATAACTATAAGCAGTTTCTTCTGCACAATGAGATCGAATTTGAAGAAGAAAACCACGACGATGAAAGAATTTTAAATGCCGATTGGATTGTAAAGAGCCCGGGAATTCCGAAAAAGGCAGAAATCATCCACAAAATTTATGAGAAAGGAATCAGACTTTCTTCTGAAATTGAGTTTGCTTCGGAGTTTACCAATGCAAAAATCATTGCGGTTACAGGAAGCAATGGAAAAACAACAACAACGTCTTTAATCTACTATATCCTGAAAAATGACGGATTAAATGTAGGTTTAGGCGGAAATATCGGATACAGCTTTGCAAAGCAGGTTGCCGATGAAAACCATGAATATTATGTATTAGAGGTAAGCTCTTTCCAACTAGATGATATTCAGAATTTTAGACCATATATTTCTTTATTGTTGAATTTGTCTCAGGATCATCTGGATCAGTACAATTACAATTATGAAGAATATGCTTTGGCGAAGTTCAGAATCACTGAAAATCAGGAGAATGATAACTTTTTCATCTACAACAAAGATGATGAAATGAGTAAAAGTCTTCTGGAAAAACTGGAAGTCAAAGCGAAGATGATTCCTTTTTCAACAAAAGAAAAATTGTCTGAAGGAGGTTTTATCGATGAAGATAAAATTGTGATTAAAATGAAAGATGAGTTTTCAATGAAGATTGAAGAACTATCATTGCTCGGGAATCACAATGTTGCCAACAGCTTAGCCGCATCAATCGCAGGTAAGATACTGGAAATCAGCAATGAAAGCATCAGAAATTCATTAATGACTTTTCAGGCGGTTGAACACAGATTGGAATTTGTAACTGAAATTGATGGAGTAAAATACATCAACGACAGTAAAGCAACCAACGTTAATGCAACATATTACGCTTTAGAAAGCATGAAAAACCCGACCGTTTGGATTGTCGGAGGGTTGGACAAAGGAAATGACTATACGGAAATTGAAGATTTAGTTAAAAGAAAAGTAAAAGCAATTGTATGCCTAGGAATTGATAATCAAAAGATTATCAACTTTTTCAAAGACAAGAAAGAATATATTTATGACACCTCGAGTATGGAAGAAGCGGTGAAAATTTCAAAATCTTTAGCAAAAAAAGGAGATACCGTTTTACTTTCACCATGTTGCGCAAGCTTTGATTTATTCAAAAGCTATGAAGACAGAGGCCGTCAGTTTAAAGAGCAAGTATTAAAAGCTAACAGCAATTAGCCAAAAGCCAATAGCATTAGGTATGAACGAACAAGACACAGAAAGCAGATTTGAATTCCTGAAGGGCGATAAGGTTCTTTGGATGGTCATTCTTGTGATCTCCATTTTCTCTATTTTCCCTGTATATTCTGCAAGTTCGAATCTGGAATATATCGTTAATAACGGGACTACAACAGGTCACGTTATCAAGCATATGTTCTTTGTGGTCTTAGGTTTGGGGATCATGAGGCTGGTAGGAACCGTAAAATATGAATACATCGGAAAACTCAGCAGCATCCTGCTTGGTTTAATGATTATCTTACTGGTTGTCACCATGTTTACAGGACAAACGATCGATGGAGCGAGTGCTTCCCGGTGGCTGAAAATTCCAGGAACGCCGATTTCCTTCCAGCCGTCTTCGTTCGCTTTTTTAATGCTGATTATTTATCTGTGTCGATATTTAACCAAGAAAATCACCAGAGAAAGGCTTCCGATTGAGAACATCATGTACATTTTCGGACCTATTTTATTGGTTTTTGTACTCGTTGCAAAGGATAACGGTTCTACGGCATTGATGATTTTAATGGTTTCCGTAGTTGTTTTGATCATAGGCCAATTGCATTGGAAATACATTGCAGGATTCATTTCCTCATCATTCGTAGCCATTGTTTTGTTTTTATTAATTGCATTAAATACAAACCTGATTGGCGGAAACCGTGTCCACACATGGATGAGCCGTATCGAAACATTTACTTCAGCCAAAGCCAAAACAGCCGATGTGGATGATGAAAGTGTAAAAGCAAAGAACTATCAGGTAATGCAGGCCAAAGCAGCCATTGTTCACGGCGGAATTACCGGAATGGGGCCTGGAAAAAGTGCTTTAAAGCAAATGCTTCCACAATCCGCATCCGATTTTATTTTTGCTGTAATTGTTGAAGAATATGGACTCATCGGTGCAGCATTTCTGATCAGTATGTATTTAATCATGATGATCCGGATTGTGATGATAGCCAGCAAAATGCCCGCATTTTTCGGGTCGTTGCTTGTTCTCAGCCTCGGTGTGATGATTTTTATACAACTCTCTGTAAACATTGCCGTTGCAGTGAATCTAATACCGGTGACGGGACAACCGCTGCCATTGATAAGTTACGGGGGAACTTCAATGCTGGTAACCTATTTGCAGTTGGGAATAATTTTAAATATCAGCTCCAGAATACAAATCTATGATGAAGAAGGAATGGGCAAAAAACAAAGCATAGCCGAAATAAACGACATTGCTTAAAAGAAAAATTATGGAGTCCCGAAGGGACGATTTAAATCAGGGTAGGATGAAAATCCTATCAAATAAAAAATCAATTTTAATTGATATAAAAATGAACCAAAAACTAAAAGTATTATTATCAGGCGGAGGAACAGGAGGTCACATCTTCCCTGCCATCGCTATTGCAGACGAAATCAAGAAACGATTTCCGGATGCAGAGTTTTTGTTCATCGGAGCCAACGGAAAAATGGAAATGGAAAAAGTTCCGCAGGCAGGCTATAAGATTGAAGGAATTGATATTGCTGGGATCGACAGAGGAAATATGCTGTCGAATTTAGGTTTGCCTTTTAAAATTTTAAAAAGCTTATCTAAATCAAAGAAAATTATTAAAAGTTTCGCTCCGGATTTCGCGGTGGGAACAGGCGGTTTCGCAAGCGGACCGGCTTTATATGAAGCAAGCAAACTGGGAATTCCGATTTTTATTCAGGAGCAGAATGCACACGCAGGCGTAACGAATAAAATTTTAAGCAAAAAAGCGAAAGCCGTGTTTACAGCTTATCCAAAAGTGGATGGTTTTCCGGCTGAAAAAATAAAGTTTTTGGGAAATCCGATTCGTGAGAATATTGTTTCAGGAATGCAGGATACAGCTCAGGCAAAAGAAAAAATGGGATTGGATACAAACAAACTGACGATTTTATCTGTCGGCGGATCTTTGGGTTCAAGAACATTAAACAACGGTTGGAAAGACAATTTAGAAAACCTAAAGCAAAAAGGCTATCAATTGATCTGGCAAACCGGAAAACTGGACTATAACGAGTTATCATCCAGCCTCCAGCTCCCAGCTTCCATCCAGTTGAAAGAATTTATCAAAGACATGGAAACAGCCTATTCTGCAGCAGATATAATTGTTTCCAGAGCGGGAGCGATTGCCATTTCAGAGTTGGCAGTGGCGCAAAAACCGGTTTTATTGGTGCCTTTCCCTTTTGCAGCGGAAGATCATCAAACCAAAAATGCCATGAATTTGGTAGAAAAAAATGCAGCCAGAATGGTAAAAGATTCTGAAATGCAGGAAAAATTCTGGAATACTCTTTCAGAAATCTGCGAAAATGAAAGTGTAAGAAAAGA
Organism: uncultured Chryseobacterium sp.; assembly: GCA_965651845.1. Classification (GTDB taxonomy): domain Bacteria; phylum Bacteroidota; class Bacteroidia; order Flavobacteriales; family Weeksellaceae; genus Chryseobacterium. The sequence goes on from CBFGVN010000136.1 coordinate 6,367, forward strand.
AATGTCTGAAAATCTTAAATATTTTGCCAAGCCAAACGCGGCAAAAGAGATTGTGGATGAGATTTTTAAAATAATTGAACAACCAGGATTTTAATGTTTAGAACAAAGCATTAAAGTAAAAAAAATAAAACAGCTAGTATTAGCGATGTCACCCTGAGCTTGTCGAAGGGCTATAAAACCAATACAAATGAATGAAAATATATTATGTATACATTGTAAAATGTTCGGATAATTCTTATTATACAGGTTTTACCAATGATCTGGAAAGAAGAATTAATGAACATAATCACGGATTAAATCCTGAAAGTTATACATATACAAGAAAACCTGTAAAGCTTGTTTTCTACTATGAATTTAATGATGTTAATCAAGCGATAGATTTTGAAAAACAAATTAAAGGATGGAGCAGAAAAAAGAAACAGGCAATAATAAATGATAATTGGGATTTATTACCTGAATTATCAAAAAATAGAACGAAAGATTAGAGAGGCTTCGACAAGCTCAGCCTGACACCGTTAAAAATGATATTCATTATTAACCAGTCTTTAAGCTTGTTTTAAAGCTTCTTAAAATAAGAATATATTAGTGATGTCACTCTGAGCCCGTCGAAGAGCCATTAAAGATTAAAATATAAAATGAACAATTTAGAAACATATCAAAATTTTTATTTAGTTGGAATCGGAGGTATTGGGATGAGTGCTTTGGCTCGTTATTTCCATGCTTCGGGCAAAAAAGTTTTGGGCTACGATAAAACCAACACCAAACTCACTCAGGCCTTAATGAGCGAGGGAATTGATATTGTTTTTGAAGATATCGTTGATGAAAGAATCACTTCGCTTCAGAAGGAAGATACATTGGTGATCTATACTCCTGCCATTAAGGTTTTAGGGATTTTAGATTATTTTAATCACAACCATTTTGAAGTGTTAAAACGTGCAAAAGTTTTAGGTTTAATTACAGAAAACACAGATTGCATTGCCGTTGCAGGAACTCATGGGAAAACAACTACTTCTACCCTGGTTTCGCATTTGTGTAAAGAAGCTGATTTGCCATTCTCATGTTTTTTAGGTGGAATTTCTGAGAATTTTAAATCGAATTTCCTTTACAACGGAACACAGTATTCTGTGGTCGAAGCAGATGAATACGACAGAAGTTTCCTTAACCTTTCTCCGGATTGGGCGGTGATAACTTCCACAGATGCAGACCATTTGGATATTTATGGCGATAAAAACCATATTGAAGAAGGCTTCAAACAATTTGCAGCTTTGGTCCCTAATGATAAGCAGCTTTTTGTAAGAAAAGGAATTGAAATCGGAAGGCCTTCTTTGACGTATGCTGTTAACGAAGTTGCTGATTACTATTCAGATAACCTTAGAATGGAGAACGACAAAATCTATTTTGATTTCCATACTCCGACAGAAACGATCAAGGATTTTATCTGGGAAATTCAGGGAATTCACAATGTTGAAAATGCAACCGTCGCCTTGGCAATTTTAAACAATTTGGGAGTTGATTTTGAAACATTGAAAAAAGCGATTGCCAATTTTAAAGGAATTAAAAGAAGATATACGAAACACAGATATGAGAACGGTAAAATTTACATCGACGATTATGCTCACCATCCCACAGAAATCAATGCGGTGATGAGCTCAATCCGGACTTTTTACCCGGAAAAAAAATTATTGGTGGTTTTCCAGCCACATTTGTTCAGTAGAACGAGAGATTTTGCAGACGGATTTGCTGAAAGTTTAAGCATAGCTGATGAATTGATTTTGCTTGATATTTATCCGGCAAGAGAACTCCAGGAAAA
>CBFGVN010000137.1:0-8109 GCA_965651845.1 uncultured Chryseobacterium sp.
TGGAAGGTGGTAAAAAGTTTATCATTTTTTCAACCAATGAAGTTAGTTTAGATAATAAAACAAAGGCGGTAACTGGTGTAAAAAAAGAAGAAAAAAAGCGTATTCCTCTGAATTCAGATAAAGTTTATTTTAGAATTGATGCCGATTTTAATCTCGGAAAAGATTTGGCAGATTTCTATTACAGCACCGACCAGAAGAACTGGACGGAAATGGCAAAAGATTACAAAATGATTTTCGATTACCGAAGACTTTTTATGGGGTCAAAATTTGCGATTTTCAATTATGCAACCAAAAATCTGGGAGGTTTTGTTGATATAGATTTTTTCAGATATACAAATTCTTCAACCATAAAATAAATTCTTTAATGAATATTTAATTAAATCTTGCAGGATTAATTTTTTTATCTAAATTAATAAGTGTAAAAAATACAAATAAAACCATGAATAAATTCATCATATTAGCAGTAAGTTTCGCTTTATCCGGAATATTTGTTTCCGCACAAACTCTTGATAAACAGGCACCGCAGGGCTTCGACGTTGAAAACTCTACTATTTCCCACGGAAAAATCGACACGATTCAATATGCCTCAAAAACGGTTGGAACTACAAGGAAGGCTTTGGTTTATACACCGCCGGGATTCAAAAAAGGGGATAAATATCCTGTTCTTTATCTTCTTCACGGCATTGGCGGAGATGAAAAAGAGTGGTTCAATCAGGGAAAACCAAATGTTATTCTGGATAATCTTTACGCACAGGGAAAATTGCAGCCAATGATTGTTGTGCTTCCCAACGGTCGTGCGATGAAGGATGACCGGGCAACAGGAAATATAATGGCCCCGGATAAAGTTGCAGCTTTCGCAACCTTTGAAAAGGATTTGCTGAATGACCTGATTCCGTTTGTAGAGAAAAAATATCCTGTCAAAAAAGACCGTGAAAACCGTGCATTGGCTGGTCTATCAATGGGAGGCGGACAGACACAAAATTTTGCTTTTGGAAACATTGATAAGTTTGCATGGCTGGGCGCATTTTCTTCTGCACCCAACACGAAAGAACCGAATCAGCTTTTACCCAATCCACAAGATGCACTAAAGCTGAAGCTTATTTTTATTTCCTGTGGGAATGCAGACGGATTAATGCCTTTCAGCAAAAGAACGAGCGATTATCTGAAAAAAAATAAAATTCCGCACATTTTTTATATAGAACCGGGCGGTCACGATTTCAAAGTCTGGAAAAATGATTTATACATCTTTTCACAGCTGTTATTCAAACCTGTTGATAAATCCCAATTTGACAATTTTACCGTTTTGGGAACGCCTGCAGAAACCAATATCAGGAATGCTCAATATCCTCAAATCCTTCCCGACGGAAGAGTAATGTTTAAAATAAAAGCTCCGGATGCGCAAAAAGTTCAGATAGATTTAGGAAAAAAATATGACCTTAAAAAAGATACGGACGGCTTCTGGACGGGTACAACTGATCCTCAAAGCGGAAGTTTTCATTATTATTCTTTGCTGATTGATGGTGTCGCGGTTGCGGACCCGTCCAGCAAAACCTTCTATGGAATGGGAAGATATGCCAGCGGAATTGATATTCCTTTTGAAGGAGACGATTTTTATGCATTAAAAGAGGTTCCGCATGGTGATATCCGTATCAAAAATTTCTATTCAAAAATTACCAATTCCTGGAGAAGAGTTTTCATTTACACTCCACCAGGTTACGACCAGAATCCAGCCGAATCTTATCCAGCATTGTATATTCTGCATGGCGGTGGCGAAGATGAAAGCGGTTGGGCAAATCAGGGCAAAACCAATCTGATTTTAGATAATTTGATCGCAGAAGGAAAAGCAAAAAAGATGGTCATTAATATGCCCTAGGCCAACATTGGACAAGGCGGAATCCGAAAGTTTGGTGAGAGCAATCTACAGATGTTTGAAAAAGAGATGAAAGAATCCATCATTCCGTTTGCCGAATCCAATTACAGAATAAAAAAAGGTAAAGAAAACCGTGCTTTGGCAGGACTTTCTATGGGTGGAATTTACACGTTATATACGGGTATTCAGAATTCTGATATGTTCTCTGGTCTGGGCGTTTTCAGCTCAGGATATATGTTGCCGATGCTTCAGGACGTTGCCGATAAACAGTACAAATTTTTAAATGAAAATAAATCTGCTTTTTCTTCCAACGTCAAAAATCTCTGGATTTCAATGGGCGGAAAAGATGATATCGCCTATGAAAACGGTCAGAAAATGTTGAAAGAATTCGACAAAATCGGAATTAAATATTCTTACGCAGATTATCCGGGAGGTCACACCTGGCCGGTATGGAGAAACAGTCTGTATCAGTTTGCACAGGTACTTTTTAAATAATGTTTTTAAGTCAGGAGCATTAAAAAAATAATTCAAATCTAAAATGAAATGAACTTTACAAAGATTAACATAAAAACTTCCATCATTACAATCATAATGGTTTCCGGAATGGTAGATGTCAATGCGCAATCTTATCAAAAAACAGATTCGGGATTGAAGTTTTCCGCTGATAATATAAATGTTGAAGTGAAATTTTATGGAGAAAATACGATTAGAATTATTAAATATCCCGCAGGCAGATCATTTGTCAAAAATAGTTTGTCGGTCATTAAGCAAGAGCAGAAAACCAGATTTTCAGTTTCAGAAAACAAAAATATAATTTCAGTAAAAACGAATGATTTAAATATTTTTATTGATGCTAAAAATGGAACAATTACATACAAATCGCCTTCAGGAAAAGAACTTTTAAAGGAAACCGGAAGTGATTTCAAACCTTTTAATGATGCAGGAAATTCAACTTATTCGGTGACACAGTCTTTTCAACTGGAAAAAGATGAGCCCATTTACGGTTTGGGAATTTTACAGAACGGAAAAATGTCTCAGCGAAATATAGACGTAAAAATGATTCAGAATAACACTTGGGATTTTGTACCGTTTTTCCAATCTGTAAAAGGGTATGGCGTTTTTTGGGACAACTATTCGCCGACACAATTCACCGATACACCACAGAAAACATCTTTTTCTTCTGAAGTCGGAGAAGGCATTGATTATTATTTCATCTACGGAAAAAATGCCGATGGTGTAGTTGCGGGAATGCGGAGTCTTACAGGAAATGTTCCGATGTTTCCTCTGTGGACGTATGGTTTTTGGCAGAGTAAAGAACGCTATAAAAGTCAGGATGAACTTTTGGATGTTGTTAAAAAATACCGTGATCTGAAAGTTCCTTTAGACGGAATTATTCAGGATTGGCAGTATTGGGGAAACAATTACCAGTGGAATGCAATGGATTTTATCAGTCCAGATTTTCCCGATGCCAAAAAAATGATTAAAGAGATTCACGATATGAACGCGCATCTTTCGGTTTCTATCTGGTCGTCATTCGGGCCGATGACTAATCAGTACCGAGAAATGGATAAAAAAGGAATGCTGTTCGATATCAAAACCTGGCCGGAGTCTGGTCGTGAAGTCTGGCCTCCTGATATGAATTATCCTTCTGGTGTCCGTGTTTATGATGCCTATAACCCCGAAGCCAGAAATATTTACTGGAAATATCTGAATAAAGGCGTTTTCAGTCTTGGCGTAGATTCCTGGTGGATGGATTCTACTGAACCTGATCATCTCAGCCAAAAACCCGAAGATTTAGATACCAAAACCTATCTCGGTTCATTTCGAAAAGTGAGAAATGCGTATCCTCTGATGACAGTTGGCGGAGTGTATGACCATCAGCGTGAAACAACCAGCGACAAAAGGGTTTTCATCCTTACAAGATCGGCTTTTGCAGGTCAGCAGAGATATGGTGCGAATACCTGGTCGGGCGACGTCAACTCTTCCTGGGAATCTTTGCGTAATCAGGTTCCGGCAGGTTTAAATTTTAGCCTGACAGGAAATCCGAATTTTAATTCCGATATCGGCGGTTTCTTTGCCGGTGTTTATAAAAGAAATGGTGGTGCCAAAAATCCGATGTTCCAGGAATTGTACGTTCGTTGGCTGCAATACGGAACTTTTACACCCATGATGCGTTCGCACGGAACCGATGTTCCGAGAGAAATTTACCAGTTTGGAAAAGAAGGGGACGCGGTTTATGATGCGATAGAGAAATTCATCAAACTACGATATAGCTTGCTGCCTTATATCTATTCTGTTTCTTGGGATGTTTCTAAAAATAATTCCAGCTTTCTTCGGGCGCTTTCGATGGATTTTTCGTCAGATAAAAAAACTTGGGAGATCAACAATGAATATCTTTTCGGGAAATCATTCTTAGTTGCACCGATTCTCAATCCTCAGTACACACCGGAAAAAATAGTAAAAACCGATGAAAATCAAGGCTGGGATAAAAAAGATGAAAACAAAGAAAATTTACCTTCCAATGTAGATTTTATACAAAATAAAACCGTGAAAGTCTATCTTCCTGCTGAAGCAGACTGGTTTGATTTCTGGACAAATGAAAAACATAAAGGAGGTCAGGAAATTGAAAAATCCGTTAACCTTCAAAGTATTCCGTTGTATGTGGAGGCGGGAAGTATCATTCCGTTTGGCCCCGATGTACAATATGCAACGGAAAAAAAATGGGACAACCTTAAAGTAAAAATTTATCCTGGAACGGATGCAGATTTTGTCTTATATGAAGATGAATTCGATAATTACAATTATGAAAAAGGAAATTATACAGAAATTCCTTTCCATTGGAACGAAAAATCAAAAACTTTGACGATAGATTCCCGAAAAGGAAATTTTAAAGGAATGATTGATCAACGAAATTTTATTGTAATTCTTCCGAATGGTCAACAGAAATCTGTGAGTTATTCTGGGAAAAAAGTGACTGTTAATTTTAAATAATCTTAAAAGCAGACTATGAAATTTTTAAGTTTAATAACGATTTTAGGATTTTTTCAGCTTGCATTTGCACAAAATCCCATCATTCAAACCAAATTCACGGCAGATCCTGCACCAATGGTTCATAATGACACGGTTTTTCTATACACCAGTCACGATGAGGACGATGCCTTTGGATTTAAAATGAAAAACTGGCTGTTATACACTTCCACAGATATGGTCAACTGGACCGACCACGGAATTGTGGCTTCTCTAAAAGATTTCAAATGGACTGACCCTGAAAATGGAGCTTGGGCGCCTCAGGTTATTGGGAGAAACGGTAAATTTTATATGTACTGTCCAATGCCGGGACAAAGAGGAATCGGCGTTTTGGTGGCCGAGAGTCCTTATGGTCCTTTTAAAGACCCGATTGGAAAACCTTTGGTGAAAAATTCTTCCGATGATATCGACCCAACTGTTTTTATCGATGATAACGGACAAGCCTATCTCTATTGGGGAAATCCAAATCTTTGGTATGTCAAGCTGAACGAAGACATGATTTCTGTTAATGGTTCTATCATAAAAGACCCTTCGATTGCCAAAGTGAAAGGTTCTCCGGACCCGTTTCATTATCAGGAAGGTCCTTGGGTTTGGAAAAGAAACAATCATTATTATCTGGCTTATGCGTCGACTTGCTGTCCGGAAGGAATGGGATATGCAATGAGCAATTCGCCGACCGGGCCTTGGGAGCATAAAGGAATGATCATGGACAGCGACAAGCGTTCCAACGGGAACCATCCCGGAATTATTGATTATAAAGGAAAAACCTATGTTTTCGGGTTCAATTATAATATCGGGAAACAGACGATGAGCAAACATTACGAACGCCGTTCTGTCTGCGTTAGCGAAATGAAATACAATGACGACGGAACCATCCAAAAGTTACTTTTTTGGAATCCTGAAGGTGTAAAAAGAATCGCAACACTCAATCCTTACAATAGGGTGGAAGCGGAAACTATTGCATTCAGTGAAGGGTTGAAAACAGAAAAAATGACCGAGTGGGAGAGAAATAATCCTTACGATACAGGAAAGAAAATCACCGACAGAATGGTCGTTTCATCCATCAACAACGGAGATTATCTAAAAGTTCAGGGTGTGGATTTTTCTAAAGGAACTCAATCTATAGAAGTTTCTGTTGCTTCAATGTATGGCGGAATGATTGAAATTCATACAGATGCTTTGGACGGACCCGTTTTAGGAACTGTAAAAGTAACCGGAAAAGCGGAAGGCGATATTTTTAAAACCATCAAAACTCCTGTGAAAAATATCAAAGGCATTCACGATGTATACTTTGTTTTTAAAGGAGACAGAGACCTTTTCTATTTTGATTGGTGGAAATTCAGTGCAGATTAAACTGGATTAAGCTGAATTCAGGAATATCAATAGGAATGGGCTTTAGCCCATTTTATAAAAGTGAATATGATTGGCTTTAGACAAAACTTAAGTTATTATTATGAGCTACATTAATATTATCAGTTAAAATTTCAAAAATGTTCAGATTTAAACTCTTTATTCTCAGTTTTTTCATTGCCGGATGCTTTTTAAATGCACAGTCAACCGTTTGGCTGGACCAGTTGGATTTAAGTGTGGCAACACAAGGACACGGAAAACCGGGAATCAATACTTCGGTTGATGGAAAACCTTTGACCATTGCCGGAGAAGTTTTTAAAAGAGGTTTCGGAACACACGCTGAAAGTTCTTTATTGATAAAATTAAACGGTAAAGCAAAAAGCTTTTCCGCAATGGTGGGAATGGATGATGAAATCAAAGGTCAAAATCCCGCCGCCGAATTTGAAATTTATGGAGATAATAAAAAATTGTGGTCAAGCGGTGTAATGCATCTGGGAGATAAAGCAAAGCCCGTACATATTTCTCTGCAAGGTATTAATCAGTTGGAATTGGTGGTAACAGACGGCGGAAACGGACCTTATTACGACCACGCCGATTGGGCAGATGCCAAATTTGAGACAGCAGGAGCTTCTACTTTGGAAACTTTTAATCCTATATCATCAGTACCTTATATTTTGACGCCAAAACCTGCGGCAACTCCAAAAATTAATTCAACAGGCGTTTACGGAGCTCGTCCCGGCTCACCCTTTTTGTTCAGGGTTGCAGCAACAGGAGACAGACCGATGACTTTTACGGCAAAAAATCTTCCTGAAGGTTTAACAATAGATTCACAAACCGGGATTATCACCGGAAAAATTGATATGAAAGGAACGTATGAAGTTTTATTATCCGCTAAAAATGCAAAAGGCTCAGCTTCAAAAAAATTAAGAATAGAAAGTGGAGATAAAATAGCTTTGACACCAACAATGGGATGGAACAGCTGGAACTGTTTCGGGCACGAAGTCTCTGCCGATAAAGTGAAACGGGCAGCCGATGCTTTGGTTAAAACAGGATTGATAAACCACGGCTGGAATTACATCAACATCGATGATTCCTGGCAATTTAACAGAGACGGAAAAGACCCGTCTTTCAAAGGGAAAATGCGTGATGAAAACGGTTATATTCTCACCAATTCAAAATTCCCGAACATGAAGGAATTAACCGATTACTTTCATTCAAAAGGTCTGAAAGCAGGAATCTATTCTTCTCCCGGACCTTGGACTTGCGGTGGTTGTGCAGGAAGTTATGGTTACGAAAAACAAGATGCCGAAAGCTACGCCAAATGGGGAATCGATTATCTGAAATATGACTGGTGCAGCTATGGAGGCGTGATTGACGGTTTGCCCGATAACGACCCGAATAAAGTTTCTTCACTCAATTTTCAGGGTGGAGGAGATTTGGATAAAGGCGTGAAACCTTTCAGATTAATGGGAGATTTATTAAAAAGTCAGCCAAGAGACATTGTGTATAATCTTTGTCAATACGGGATGGGCGATGTATGGAAATGGGGAAATGATACGGATGCACAATCATGGCGTACGACCAATGACATTACCGATACATGGGCAAGTGTAAAAAACATTGCTTTAGCTCAGGACAAAGCCGCTCCTTATGCAAAACCCGGCAACTGGAACGATCCTGATATGTTGGTGGTAGGCGTTGTAGGCTGGGGAAATCCACATCAGAGCCGTCTGAAGCCGGACGAACAATATTTACACATCAGCCTTTGGAGCATTTTTTCAGCACCGTTACTGATTGGCTGTGACCTTGAGAAACTGGATGATTTTACTTTAAATCTTTTAACGAATGATGAAGTTATTGCT
>CBFGVN010000138.1:0-8091 GCA_965651845.1 uncultured Chryseobacterium sp.
CGTTCTTTTTTGCAACAACATCGAAAGTAGCTGCAGGTGTATCTGTATTCACCCCTATCTGGCTATATGCCCATGTCGAAATAACAGATGTCGTAATAATAAAGATTTTTTTCATTGTTTTTGAATTTTTTTAATTAATTTATAAGTAGTTAAAGTGTGCATGACCGCTTCCGACTCCGGCGTTTGGAATCAGTGCACATAGAAATATCGCTTACTGTGCGTAAGAGAAATTTTTCTTAATCTGTTGTTGGGAATTTCCCGCTATCTGGAATAAACGTACAGGTCTTCGCATGTACGAAATTCAAGGTATAGCGGAATTAGAAAGTGTTTGTTGTTTTCATCGATATAATTTTTAATTTCATCCTTAATTGTAGTGTGTTTATAGAATCTTTTGTTTGTGTGTTTTTTTTTATCTGTATCTCATCCCGAAATATCCTTCTGAAGATATTATATCCATTAAATAAACACAGTTGATTTGTGTAATAATTAAATACAATAATTCTTGTACAGATATTTTTGTGAGAGTAAAATGCAGTATCGTTCCCGATCAGTAATCCTGTAGATACCAATATTTCTGACTCTTATTTCCAAACACAATATAGTATCCATACTATTTCTTGTAGTAAGTTGTAAGATTGGCTGCTGATAAGCTCCTGGAAATTTTACGAACAGAGTCGTCCGGACATAATCTTAGTTTGATGGTTAATAATTTTTTTCATAGTATTTTTTTAGACTACAAAGGTATGGGATTGGGTTTTCAGAACAATAATGAAACCTGTACTATTAGCACTACATTTTGTACTAAAAATACTACAGTGTCAAATAAAATTTACAATTTTCCGGATATTAATAACCAATGTATTAATTTCTTGTGTCTTTTGTGGTTAAAATAAAAAAACCTTCAAAATTGAAGGCCTTTAATTTTATAATGTTTTTGTATTGTCTTGCGGCGTATAATCCATGAAAATTCCGCCATCCAGTGTTACGGATTTTACTTTCTTTTTAATAGGGATAGTAAGCATGGTCTGCTTCTGGTCTTTCTCCCACAATGACGGAGAAAAATGAAGTTTTTCGACTGTCCCGTCTTCATACGTTAAAATAGCATCAAAAGGAATCGCAAAACCTCCGACATTGTCAATATTTACCGTCAAAAGATCGTTCATCTGCGAAACTGTGGAGATTTTTAAATCAATATAATTATTTGTATAAAACCAGTTATTGAAGAACCAGTTCAGATTTTTACCGGAACCTGTATTCATAGAATTGAAATAATCCCACGGAATCGGATGCTTTCCATTCCAGTTGTTTATATAATGATGAAGTGCTTTTTTAAACAAATCATCTCCTAAAAAATCTTTTAAGGCTAAGTACGACAAAGAAGCTTTCACATAAGAATTATTTCCGTATCCTGCCCCGCTTACCTGTGTGCTCATCGTAATGATCGGCTGATCCTGTTCTGCAGAAGGGTCGTTGATCCATTTTTTAACCCTGAAATTCTGATAAAATTCTTTGGCAGCAGCTTCGCCGTTTTCATCAATCCCGATTAAATATTCCAGTGTTGTCGCCCATCCTTCATCCATAAAAGCATAACGTGTTTCGTTGATTCCCATATAGAAGGGGAAATAAGTATGTGCGATCTCATGATCTGCTGTCAATCTTGCATCCTGAAAATTATCCGGAATGCTGGAATCATTAATCATCATCGGATACTCCATATCCGCATATCCCTGAATGGCCGTCATTGCATTGTACGGATATTCTACACCCGGCCATTTTTTTGAAAACCAATCCAGGTTATAACGCATCCAGTCTACATAATGCTCAAAATCTTTTGTTCCGGCATTATAACCCGCCTGAACGCTTGCTCTTTTTGTTTTTAGCTGAACACTTGCTGCATCCCAAACGTAATGATTGCTCATGGCAAAACAGAAATCGGTGATATGGCTGGCTTTAAATTTCCAGACATTCCATTTGTTCTGCTTCGTTACTTTTCCGGACTTCATTTCATGTTCATTGGCGACATGAATTACCTTGTCGCTCTTTAATGAAGCTTTATATCTTTTTAAATATTCCGGCTGAAGAACGGCATCAGGATTCAGAAATTCTCCCGTTGACCAAACCACAAAGTTTTTCGGAGCTGAGATGGCGAAGTTATAATCGTTAAAATCATTATAAAACTCCTGCCTGTCGGAATGCGGAAGCATATCCCAACCGTTGTAATCGTCGTATACAGAAACCCTTGGGAAAGAATACGCTACGTAGAAAGTTTCAGGATCAATCTGTCCTTCCCTTCCACTTTGTACGGATAACGGATATTCCCATTCTATTTTGATTTCCGCTTTTGATTTTGATTTTAAAGCTGAATTTAATTTTATTTTTTCAACAGTTCCCCAATCATCGCTATTTACGGTATATTTTTCGCCATTTACAATAAATGATTTAATGTGTAAACCTGATGATAAAAAATCGTTGGAAACGACTCCGGACCTTGGAGCCTGTGGTTTATGTAAATTATTCACGAACCGTATGGCCAGTTCGTTCAGATCATTTGGACTGTTGTTGCTGTAAACGATCGTTTCTTTTCCGGAAACTGTTTTCGAATTGGCATCAACCTTTACCTCAACATTATAAATCCCTTTATTCTGCCAATAATTTTTTCCCGGAGCGCCTGAGATATCGCGGGTTCCATTTTCATAAGCTTTTTTAATATTTCTCGGCATATACAGTTCCTGAGCGGAAAATTGCCATGAAGCCAACAGCAATAAACCCAAAACCAATCTTTTCATTAAAATCTTTTTATAATAAGTATTTAATTTAACATAAAAGTAACAAAAAATAGCAATAAAATGATCACCGTTGGTATAATTTTCATACCCTATTTACTTCAAAAATCCTTCGACTGCTTTGCGCTCAGGATGACATCGTGAATACTAATTATCATAATTCGTCCGTCATTCTGAACAAAGTGAAGAATCTATTATTCTCAAAACTGGAAACTTCCAGCCTCCATCTTCCCTCTTCCAATTTTACCAACTCAAATCCACCAAAACAGGAAAATGATCCGAAGGATACAATAAATTTTCCCTTCTGTCATTGATATGTCTGTGAGATTTAATCTTAAAACCTTTCACAAAAATATAATCTATCCTGTTTTTCGGAATTTCATTGACATTAAATGCCGTAAAAGTACCTTTCGGGCCATAATGTTTCGTTTCAGAATGATAATAAGTATCTTGTAAATTTTGTGAAATAATTTTAATCGGTTCCGAATCTTCCGTTAAATTAAAATCACCGCTCAAAACCACAGGCAGATTTTTAGGATTGATTTCCTCGATTTTCTTCAAAATAAGTTCCGAAGATTTCACTCTCGCTACATTTCCAACATGATCGAAGTGAAGATTCAGCGCCATGAATTGCTTCTTTGATTTTTTATCCTTGAAAACAGCGTATGTACAAATCCTGTTCAATGCTGCATCCCAGCCTTTTGATGGTTTTTCAGGAGTTTCAGAAAGCCAGAACGTTCCTGAAGTCACTACCTGAAGCCTGTTTGTATCGTAAAAAATAGCAGAAAACTCACCTTTTTCTTTACCGTCTTCTCTTCCTACGCCTACATAATCGTAATTTTTTAAACTCGTTTTAATATCTTTCATCTGCTCCGGAAGTGCCTCTTGAACGCCGAAATAATCGGGATGATAGTAAGTCAATAAATCCGCTACATCCTCTTTTCTGTTCGTCCAGGAATTTTCCTTATCAGAATCTACATTCAGCCTGATATTGAAACTCATCACTTTAAGATCCTGTGAAAAACCTAATACAAAAAGCATCAGGAAAACAATTGAAAATCTAAAATTCATTATCATTGATTTAAAAAATTAAACAAAAATAAAACATCTGCAGCATAGAAAGGCGATGAATATGAAGTTTCTTGTTAAATTACGTTCACAAAAAAACTCCGGAGTTTTTCCGGAGCTTTCTACTTTTTATTTAAAAATTATTCTTTAGTAAATTTAAACTCTCTTCCACCCTGATTAAAAGTAATCGTCTTTTTATCCTGACTGAAAGTCATTGAAATCTGCGCCTGTTCAAAGGTGAATGTATTATTTCCTGTATACTCCAATGGAAATTCCGGCTGCCCTGTTGCCTGTCCGAATAACTGATTATTTTTCTCCGTAAAAATAATTTTTACAGGAATATCTTTGCTTCCGTAAGTTCCTGTGAAATCTTTAGCATTAATTTTTTCCACTGGTTTTGCTTCTGCGGAAGTCCATACATTATTATTTGCGTTCACATCAGGGATTTGAGAGTTTGGGTCTAATTTCACCTGCTCAATTTCTTTTGTTGAATTCAATTTAAAAGTCCATTCCTTATTTCTCTTCCAGATTTCAATCGGCAGTTTTACCGTTTGCTCCGTTCCATCTTTAAATTTCACCTGAACTGTTGTAGGCATCGGCAATTGACCTATATTTTCAACTGTGATCTGCGCTCCGTTTTTGAAATCTCCGTTCACATATTTCACGTTTTTCACGGCCTGGTCGATTTTCCATTTATTGATAAACCAGCCTCTCCAGAACCAGTTTAGTTCTTCACCCGAAACATTTTCCATGGTATGGAAAAAATCCCAAGGTGTCGGATGTTTGAAAGCCCATCTTTGAATATAAGTTCTGAATGCTTTGTCAAATTTTTCAGGTCCAAGAATCGATTCTCTTAAAACACCCAAACCAAGTCCCGGCTTGAAATATGCCAAAACTCCGATGCTCCCCTCCTTCATATTATCCGGTCCCACCATGATAGGCTCGAAATTATCATTCATCAGGAAAGCTCCCATCTGTGCAATATTTTTCTTTTCGTAATATTCCCCTTTATTGAAAGCTTCCGTTGAGAGTTCGTTGATAAATGTATTGAAGCCCTCATCCATCCAAGCGAATAATCTTTCATTAGAACCCACAATCATTGGGAACCAGTTGTGCCCGAATTCATGATCGGTAACTCCCCAAAGACTTTCACCTTTAGAATCCATATGGCAGAAAACGATTCCCGGATATTCCATGCCGCCTTCGTTTCCGGCAACATTGGTTGCTGCAGGATAAGTATACTCATACCATTTTGCAGAATAATGCTCAATCGCTGCTTTTGTATATTCCGTAGATCTTCCCCATGCATTTTCTCCGGCACTTTCCGCAGGGTATGCCGAGATTGCCAACGATTTTTTACCACTCGGAAGATTGATTTTTGCTGCATCCAAAATGAACGCCGATGAGGAAGCCCATGCAAAATCCCTTGTCTGGCTGATCTTAAATTTCCAAGTTTTTGTTCCCGTCTGCTGATTTTTACCTAATTCAGACTCAGGGCGGATCATTACTGTTTTATCACTATTTTTTGCTTGTTCCCATCTGTTGTTTTCTTCTTTAGAATACACATCTTTTGCATTTAACAGTTCACCTGAAGCAACAACATAATGATTGGCAGGAACGGTAATATCAGCGGTGATATCTCCGTACTCCAAGTAAAATTCAGATGCTCCTACATACGGCAAAGTATTCCATCCCATGACATCATCATAGACGCACATTCTCGGATACCACTGAGCTACGGTAAAGATTTTACCGTTTTTCTTATCCTGAATACCCATTCTGTCGGAGCCATATTTCGGAGAAACAAATGAATATTCAATTTTAATTTTTGCCACCCCTCCCTGAGCTTTTAGTTCGGTCGGAAGATCAATCTGCATTCGGGTATCGGTGATGGTATATTTTATATCTTTACCATCAAGCTTTACCGATTTTATTTTGTATCCTCCTTCAAATTCTTCGCCATGAGCTCCATTTCTGCTTCCTGACATAGGCACGACAGCATTTCCCCGTGAATCTTTTTCAAACAAATTCTGATCGAGCTGCAGCCATAAAAACCCTAATTTATCCGGACTGTTATTCGTATAAGTGATTTCAGCGGTTCCTGCAATTTCATTTTTGGCTTCATTAAGGCTTACATTCAGATGATAATCGGCAGAATTTTGCCAATATGCATGCCCCGGCTGTCCACTTGCAGATCTTGTAGGTGTCCCCGTCTGAGTATAAAAAAATGGCTTAAAAGCTTCTACATAATCATATTTTGGCGTTTCCTGAGCCAGTGCCGACTGTGAGAAAAGTATCACTGCAACTGCAGAAACAAGATTGGAAAATTTGAAATTCATATTAATTTTTTTAATTAACAATTTAACAAAAATAAGACTTCTCCCGCACAGAAAAGTCTTATCCATCAATTATATTGTTAAATCATCTTTATCTTCTTCTATAGAAAGAAAATAATCCTGAAAATCTTTTTGAGAAACCGGCTTTTCACTTTCTAATTTTACCACCCCTATTGTTTTGTAGTGAGCCGCCGGTTTTATATTTTTCTTTTTAAGTTCTGCTTCCAGATCCTTTATTTTAATGTCTTTTTTGAGAACTGCTAAATATGTTTTCATCTTTTTATGCCTGTATTAATCCGCTTCCGATATCTCTGTACTTTAAACCTTCGATCGGTTTTGCCTTGGTTTCCATCAATTCCCAGATTTCTTTTGCAGATTTTTCAGGAAACTGTTCCATGTACAATGCAACAAGCCCTGAAACGTGAGGTGTCGCCATACTTGTTCCGCTCATCGTGTAATAATCGCTGCTTTTATTTTTCGAATTTTTTGGATAAGAGCTGATAATATCAACTCCCGGAGCACAAATATTTACACAGCCCCCTGTTGCCGGATTGAGTCCTGCATTGGAGAACTTAGCGATTTTCATTTGTCCGTCGATAGCTCCAACGGCCATAATCGACATCGAATTTGCCGGCATCGAAACAGGTTTCGGAACAGAAGGTCTGCTGCTGTCGTTTCCTGCTGCAGCGATAATTACACAATTATTTTCCAGCGCTCTTGCCCCAACCGTTTCAAAAAGAGGTGAAGGTACATCGTTCAGCTTTACAGCCGAAGCCAATGACAAAGATAAAATCCTGAATTTCTTTGTGATGGCCCAGTCGATGGCATCAATAACGCTGCTGGTTGTTCCTTTTCCTGCATCGGAAAGAACTTTAGCAACTTTTAAATTGGCATCTTTTGCAATTCCGTAACGTTTTCCATTGTCGAGCCTGATGTTTCCGGTGGCCACTCCGGCACAATGTGTTCCGTGACCATTCGGATCACGGTTCCAGTCTTCACCGGCGATGAAAGATTTCCCTTCAATTTCTTTTCCTGAAAAATCGGGATGAGATAGTTCAAGACCGGTATCCAGAATGCAAATATCGACACCTTTTCCCGTGTATAAAGAATTTCCAAGACCAAGAGCCCTCAAGCCCCATTCCATTTCTACCAAAGGCTTTTGTGGCAGCGGTTTATTTATAATGTATTTTTCCAGCTCGGTGATTTTGTCGGCAATTTCTGCGGACTGCTTTTTCAATTCATTAATGATTGATAATTCGTCGGCTGAAAAAAATTCTCTTTCTTTTTCAAAATAAACGATCGGATTCGATTCGTTTTTTACGGCACTTTTCAGTTGTGCTTCATCCATATTTTCTATTACCAGAACGCCCAGGTTTTTATACAAAACGCCGTTATCATTGTCTATTATTTGATATGAACGGTTTTCTGACGAAAGAAATTCTGATGAGGTAATAGTAACCTCCAACTCATTTTCTACTTTTTTGAGGGAGTTTTTCTGCTGATCTTCAAGAACAACAATATATCTTTCTTTTTCCATGGTTTTTGTTTTTTAAATTAATCTAAAGATCTGCTTTTAATCATAATATTATTTTTTAACGCAAAGCACACAAAGATTTAAATTAGTACAATTACTGATCATCCTAATTTTAAAAGAATTTTTTCAAGAATCAAGAAAATATCTTCCGAAATCATGCTCAATCTTAGTTTTTTATTGATTCCTGAAATCTGTATATTCTGATTTACGAGTGATGTCCAGAAAAGTTCAATTTTGGGAACCGTGTTCAGATCTTTTATTTTATCATCATCCAGAATTCCGTTCTGATATAAAGAAACGATCAGCCCGGAAAGAATTTCTTCCGCTTCATCCAGCTTCTTTTTTTCTTTTGCATACATTTCCATTAAAA
>CBFGVN010000139.1:0-8032 GCA_965651845.1 uncultured Chryseobacterium sp.
TTCATTTCCAGCATATAAGGAATACCGTTCATTAAGATGTATTCACTTCTTGAAAAACCGCTCATTCCCAGAGAATTGTATGCTCTTTTTGAGATTTCTTCTACACGGATTCTTGTCTCGTCGTCGATTCTCGCAGGGGTAATCTCTTCCGAAGCTCCTTCGTATTTGGCTTCATAATCGAAGAATTCATTTTTAGGAACGATTTCCGTGATGCCCAAAACGATGGTTTCTCCTTTATAATCGATCACGCCCACAGAAACTTCAATTCCGTTGAGGAAACTTTCAATTAAAATTTCATTATCTTCTTTAAAAGCAATTTCGGTGGCAGCAATTAACTCAGACTTTTCTTTAACCTTGGAAATTCCCAGTGAAGAGCCAGACTGATTAGGTTTTACAAAGACAGGAAGCCCCAGGGTTTCTACAATTTTGTCAACATTAATTTCTTCTCCTTTTCTTAAATAAACACTTTTTGCAGAAGGAATTCCATATTTTGATAATACGGCCAATGTATCTTTTTTATTGAACGTTAAAGCACTTTGATAAAAATCACAGCCGGTATATTTTTGCCCGATAGCGTCCCAATATGCCTGCAGGATGCCGTTTTCTCCCGGTGTTCCATGGATAATATTGAAGCATACATCGAATTTCAATGTTTCATTATTATCTAATGTTACCGAAAAATCACCTTTGCTGATTTCATATTTTTTATCATTTTCTCCTAAAAAATACCATTCATCTTTAAGGATAACCACTTTGTATACGTCGTAAAGATCTCTGTCTAAAGAATCGTAAATTAATTGTCCGCTTTTTAATGATACAACGTATTCGTCAGAATAGCCTCCCATTACTACGGCAACACTTTTTTTGCTCATAACCATATAGTATCAATTAAGGCAAATTTAATGATTTTATGCAATGCAATATGGGAAATTCATAATTTTTAAAATCAAAAATGAAATGTGTTAAATAAAAAGGACATTCTAAAATTATTAATTATATTTGCTGTCTAATTATAGTAATTTTAAGTATGCTTAAATCACTTTTCAATTGGAAAGTTTTACTGAACTTAGTTGTAGCCATCGGTGTTTTTGTGGGGTTGGTTTGGCTTACATTCCGTTGGTTAGAATATCATACTAATCATGGTCAGGAAATTCCCGTTCCAAATGTTGTTAATAAATCTGTACATGAAGCTATCAAAATATTAGATGATGCAGGGTTGGAATATGAAGTGGATAGTTTTAAGTATGATCCAAAATATAGACCTTTTCAGGTATTGCAGGTATATCCTGCGCCGGGTTCGCGTGTAAAAGACGGAAGAGCCATCCAGCTGAAAGTAAATCCAAGAACGTGGGCCAGAGTGGAGGTTCCTGATGTTATTAATAAATATTCAGGTCTTGCTTTTCAGAGACTGGAGCAGGTAGGATTGAAAGTAGGGGATACTATTTTCGAACCGAGTATTCAGAAAGATGCTGTTTTAAGAATCTTATATAAAGGTACAGCCGTAAAACCTAAAACAAAACTTCCGAGATTCTCTGTGGTAGACGTCGTGATAGGTTCCGGGCCGATGAGAAATATTGCAATTCCTAATGTGGTGGGATTAACGGTAAAAGAAGCAAGGGCGGTCATTGCAAGAAGCATGTTTGAAGTAGGTCTTGTAGAGCATGAGGACGGAAGTAAGGACGAATCTGATATTATTTATTATCAGGATCCTGCGGCCGGAGATGTTCGGGATCAGGGAATGCAGATAGACCTCTGGGCAAGTAAGAAAACACCTGCCGAGCTGAGTGCAAAGATAGAACAGCTGAACTCGATCTACAGAATGAAGGTAGACACAGGCTTGCCACCGATAGAATATCATGAAATTCCTGCTCACCAGGAACCAAATTATGACGCACAGCCTCCTGCGGTACCGGCTCCAAAAAAAGATAATCCGAAACCGGCAGATGCTGTGAAGCCGGATGCATCGAAAACGGGAACTGCAAAGCCAGCGGTGTCAGTAACGGAAAACAAACCGAAAACTACCAGCTCTGGAGGTACTTCCGGAAATAATGCTGCTTCAGGCGGTAAAACTGCCACGACAACGCAGAAACCGGCAGAAAAACCAAAAGCTAAAAAAGTAGTCGTAGAATAATACACTAATTATTAAGAAAAATACAGGCTTCAACTTTCATTATGTTGAAGCTTTTTGTATAAAAAATAAAACAATGACAGAAGATAACGAAGATTTTTTGGATGAAGAATTATTAGACCAAAACAGTATTGATAATATCGATATTGATGAGGAAAATAAAGGGTTGTATGAGCATCTTAATATCACTGTTGACAAAAATCAGGAACCCCTGAGGATTGATAAATTTTTATTGATCTACCGCCAGAATTCTTCAAGAAATAAAATTTCACAGACTTGCCGTGCAGGAAATGTTATTGTCAACGGAATTCCTGTTAAGCAAAATTATCGTGTAAAGCCCGGAGATCAGATTTCTGTACTGTTGGCGCACCCTCCGCGAGAGAATGTCATCATCCCTCAGAATATTCCTATTAATATTATATACGAAGATGATGATTTAGTCGTTGTTGATAAAGATCCGGGAATGGTCGTACATCCGGGATTCGGAAATTGGGACGGAACTTTGGTGAATGCTTTGGCTTATCATTTCGAGCAAAACGGTGAAAAGTCTGATTTGGATAGAGTAGGACTGGTACACAGGATTGATAAGGATACTTCCGGACTTTTAGTTATTGCTAAAAATGAATATGCCTTAAGCTTTTTGGCAAAACAATTCTTTGAGAGAAAAACAAAAAGGCTGTATTGGGCTTTTGTTTGGGGGAACGTACAGGACGATGAAGGCACTATACGAGGCCATATCGGGCGTCATCCCAAAAACAGGATGCAGATGCACACTTATGAAGACGGTAGCCAGGGTAAGCATGCGGTGACCCATTATAAAGTTTTAGAAAGATTTAAATATATGACCTGGGTAGAGTGTAAACTTGAAACGGGAAGAACTCACCAGATCAGGGCACACTTCAAACATATCGGTCATACCTTATTTAATGATGAAAGATATGAAGGACATACCCCTTTGCGCGGAGTGAATCTTCCTAAGTATAAGCAGTTTATAAAAAATGTTTTTGAAATTTTGCCAAGACATGCGCTTCATGCTCATACTTTGGGATTTATACATCCGACTACCAAGAAAGAATTATATTTTGAGAGCCCAATGCCGAAAGATATGGCGGATGCCGTAAAAAAATGGAGAAATTATTTAGAAAACTAAAAATATATTGAGAATTTTTTTATATTTGTTGAATTGAAATCAAGATTTGTTATGAGAAAACTATATGCTATCGTATGTTTAGCTCTTTTGTCAAATGCATACAAAGCACAAGAAACATTACCATACTATCAACAATACCTTTTGGATGGTGAGTTTCTGTTCAACCCAGCACAATACGGAAAAACAGACTATGTGCAGCTTAATCTTAACTATCAACAGCAATTTTCGAAGTTCAGTGAATCCCCAAATGTACAATCTATTGGGATGAACGCGAATATTTTTGATAGAGTAGGAGCAGGTATCTCTGTATTTAGAGATAGCAACGGGCCTATTTCTGCGGGTGGTATTACAGCTGGTGCTTCATATTTTATTCCTCTTAGCAGCGAAGGAGACAGAAAAGACCAGTTCTCTTTCGGTACAAGTGTGAGCTTCTATAATATGAATTTTGATTATTCAAAAATTAATACACAAGACGCTTCAGATCCATTATTGCAGGGTAGTGAAAGTAATATCTTCATGGCTTATGCTAATTTTGGGGCACAAGCTACATACAAAAATATCTTCGCAGGAGTTTCTGTAAACGATATTGCTCTTACCAACGACGAGGCAATCGTAAACGGACGTGAGCCTTCTCCAATCAAATTCTTCTTAAACTTAGGATATGACTGGCATGTGGGAGACAATATTTATTTCACACCTTCAGCTTTGATCAACCTGAATACGAACTCTACAAGAACAATCGATTATAACTTAATGGGTACGTTCTTTAATGATATTAATTCATTCTCTTTCGGGGTTAGCTACAGATCTGTTCAGAACAGATTCGACAGCCAGCAATTACAAATTGCACCTGTTGTAAAAGTAAGATTCAACAAATTCATGATTGGAGCTACCTACAACTTAGGATTGTCTGATATCCAGGAATATGGAGGAAACAGCTTCATGATCGGATTAGGATATAACTTCGATAACTTCATTAATCACAGAGGTTATAGATATTAATCAATTTAATTTAAATAAATTTGAGCTCTGAATTTTTTCAGGGCTTTTTTTATGATCTACATTCACATCCCATTTTGTAAGCAAAAGTGCAGCTATTGCAATTTTCATTTTTCAACATCTTTAAATTTTAAGGATGAAATGCTTGCTGCCATGAAAAAAGAAATATTTTTACGAAAAGATGAGCTCCAAAACAAAAACTTACAGTCTCTTTACTTTGGCGGGGGTACTCCCTCGATCCTTTCTCCTGATGAAATCCATTCTTTAATTGATGAAGTTTTAAAATATTTCAGCTTTGAAAAAAATATTGAGATCACTTTAGAAGCCAATCCGGATGATTTGGATAAAAATTTTTTGAAAGGATTATCAAATTCTCCGATAAATCGTCTTTCTATCGGAACGCAGAGTTTTTTTGATGAAGATTTAAAATTAATGAATCGTGCTCATAATGCTTCAGAAGCAGAAGGTTCTATCAAAAGAGCTCAGGATTTTGGGTTTGAAAATTTAAGTATTGATTTAATTTACGGTTCGCCAACCTCGAATTTAGAGATATGGAAGGAGAATTTAAACAAAACTATTGCACTTGAAGTTCCGCATATTTCTTCTTATGCCTTGACTGTCGAACCCAAAACCGCTTTAGAAAACTGGATCTCAAAAGGAAAAGTAAAAAGTCCGAGAGAAGAAGAGCAGAACCGGGAATTCTATTATTTGTCAGATTTTTTGAAAAATAATGGATTTGAACATTATGAAGTTTCCAATTTTGCGAAACCCGGGATGTATTCAAGGCACAATTCTGCGTACTGGAAGTATAAAGAATATCTGGGAATTGGTCCGTCTGCGCATTCTTATAACGGTTTTGATGTTAGAAGCTGGAATGTTGCGAATAATCAGCAATACATTAAAAAGTTAACTTCAAATCTTTTGGCTAAAGAAGAGGAAATTCTTTCCCATAACGATCAGTTTAATGAAATGATTATGATTGGCTTAAGGACAATCTGGGGTGTCGATCTCGAAAGCTTAAGACAAAAATTTAATGATGAAATTTTGGAACATTTTCAAAAAGAAATTCAATCAAAATTAGAAGAAGGGATTTTATTTATTGAAAACAATCATTTAAAAATTCCGGAAAAGCATTGGTTTATGGCAGATGGAATTGCTTCGGATCTGTTTATAATCTAGGCTGGAAGTCTGAAGCCGGAAGCTGGAAGAGCGGTTTGTGAAAAACTTCCGACATCCATCTTCCTGCATCCAACAATTTCACTATTTTTGTATAAAATTTCAACTTAATTTTGAAAACGAAAAAGCAAGATTATTCGCATCTTTCACCAAAGCAGCCTATCGGGATTTTTGATAGTGGGGTTGGGGGATTAACGGTAGCCAAAGAAATAAAAAGACTTCTCCCGAACGAAGATCTTATCTATTTTGGGGATACAAAACATCTTCCTTACGGTGAAAAATCCAAAGAAGCAATTATCGAATATTCTACAAAAATCACCAACTTTTTGTTGGATCAAAACTGTAAAGCCATCGTAATTGCCTGCAATACGGCCACTGCAAATGCTTTGAATGAAGTGATGCAGTCTGTTGCAGGAAAAGTTCCTGTGATTGACGTGATCAATCCTGTGGCAGAAAAGGTTTCGTACGAAATTCACAATAATGTCGGAGTGATTGCAACGAAAGCAACGGTAAACTCAGGTTTATACAAGAAAAGTATCAGAAAGCATAATAAATGGATCAAAGTGGATGAATTGGCCACTCCGTTGCTGGTTCCCGCAATTGAAGAAGGTTTTAAAAATCATCCGATTACGCATGCGATTATTTATAATTATTTGAGTAATAGTAAATTAAAGAATATTGAAACGTTGATTTTGGGATGTACACATTATCCTTTATTAATTGAAGAAATCAAGCAATATTACGGAAACAGAGTTCGTGTGATCGATTCTCCAAATATTGTGGCTAATCATTTGAAGATCATCCTGGATAAATACAATCTTCTGAATGAAAACAACCCAAAACCGAACTATCATTTTTACCTTTCGGATTTGACCAAAAATTTTGAAAAGATCTCAAAAAAATTCTTTGGAAAAACAATTGATTTAGAATTAAAAGTATTATAAAAAGAAAAGCTGTTTCGTATTGAAGCAACTTTTTATTTATACGCTTTGTCTAGTCCTGAAATATCGATACAAAAAACAAATCGTTATGGAAGAACTATAATCGATTCTATATCTGCACAGGTGAATAATAAAACGTCAAGAGAAAGATAAACATGGTGTTTTAAACCATGATTTTTAAGTTTCCTGATTATTCTGCTATTTCTGAACCTTCTTCTTTATTCGGTTCAAAAAAACTGAAGCTTACATTGCCGTATTTTCTTGTATCAATCAGATTCGGGTGATCAAATTTCATTCGGCTCTGGTGCTCTACGATCAGAGTTCCGTTGGGTTTCAGATATTTATTATTTAGAATCAAAGACAGCAATTCGTAGTATTTTTTTTCTTCCGTTTCGAAAGGAGCATCAGAAAATACAATTTCGAAAGATTTTTTATTTCTGAATTTTTTTAACCAGTCAAAAACATCTCCACGCTGAACATTGATCTGTAAAGCCATATCAAGCTCAGAAGCGGTAGAATTGATAAAAGCCGTATGTTTCGGATTCATTTCCACAGAAGTGATATCCTGACAGCCTCTTGAAGCAAATTCCAGCGTGATAGAACCGATTCCGGCAAAAAGATCAAGTACAGAAACCGACTGCATGTCATATTTATTTTCCAAAATGCTGAATAGTGCTTCTTTTGCAAAATCCGTCGTAGGTCTTACATCAAAATTTTTCGGAGCGGCTATTTTTTTGGCTTTCCATTTTCCTGAGATTATTCTGTACATAGTTGTTAGGTTTTAGATTGTAGATAAAAAGGTTGCAGGTAAAACTAAAACCTGCCATCTAATGGCTGCATCTAATTTAGTATAAAGTTTTTGTTCGGAATATTATCAAATATAATTCTTAAATTCTTTACGAATTTCTGCAGCTCTGAAATAAATGTTTCATTCTCAGTCGTTTCACCATAAGCGAAAAAATTGGTTTCATTAATCCCAAAACCTATTTTGCTTAAAGTAAACATGATGAAGTAAAGAAAATCAACCTCAGAATTCACATCAAGATTATTGTATAAAATAACTTTTTTGTTATCAATGGCGAAAAATTCACATTGATTATGATAAAGGTTGATGTGAATTTCCTTATTGTTTTTATTATTAATGGAATTTAAAAACTTCTCACCGGAAAAATTAAACTGAACAGGCAGAGCCAATTCTTTAATCTTTTTATAAAAATTTTTCGGAAATGTATAATAAAACTGCACCTTGAATTTTTCGTTAATCGAAAGCATCAATTCTTCTTTTTCGTTGTCAACAGGTGCATTGTAGGCAATCAGTTCAAATCCTGTCTCATGCTGAGAAAATCCTTCAGGCATCAGCGTGAAATGATTCAGTGCGGAAATCACCTGAATTTCATCAAATCTTTGTTTGATCAGCACTTCATCCAGTGTATCGGCAATGAAGTTTTCCGGAGATTCTTCATCTACGAAATAAGATTTTTCCTCCACAATGCTTTTATTCCTGGCAATTTGGTAGGTTAATCCGTCTTTGGTAAAAAGTAAATTAAGTACGTTCATATTTCAATTCCTGCAAATTTAGTGAAATTCTACCATTACCGCACCTGATTGATGGTGAAGTATTTCCTTATTATAAAAATC
>CBFGVN010000140.1:0-7993 GCA_965651845.1 uncultured Chryseobacterium sp.
TATACTTATTAAGTTTTTTAAGATTATCTTTCCAGTCGGATTGTGCTACATCATAAAATGTTTTTGGGTCTTCCGGCGAATCTTTATCCAAGATAATTGAGAATGAACGCCCGAAATTTTCTTGTTCCTGATAGCTTTGTTCCGCTTTTCTGTTGGATTTCAGAAAGATATCATTACTTGCCGCATCACATTGGATCAATAAATCGAACCAGTCTCCGCTTCCCATCATTAATTTCACATTCTTTCCGGCGTATTCCATTACATACTCATCAAAAGGGAGCTTTTTGGTAGTCGTCCATGTGAATGTATTATTTTTCACAGGTATAGATGCAATTTCCTTGTGGAAGTCTGCGGTATAAATTTTTATGGATTTTATTTTAAGATTTGTATCCAATTCTCCATTAATCGTTATTCCTTCTTTACCTGCTTTATATGAGCTTGGTTTCTGTACAATATAAAATACTCCCGAAGCAATTAGAACAAATAAAATTGAGAAAGTAAGCTTTCTTCTGCTGGCAAAGAATGCACCTTTAATTCCCTTTCCTGTATACCAGAAATATCCTATAATCAAAAATAATATTGCCCAGAAGATGCTCAGATATTCAGAAAAAGAGATAAAACTGTTCAGGTTTCTTACATCTGCCGAACCTGAAAAAATATACAAAGAATTATAAGGTGAAAATAGATAGCTTTGCACTTTTATCAATGAAACAAGGTTTAGGATAAATCCTAAAATCCCCGCCAAAAAAGGCCATATAAATCCTGAAAAAGCTACCGAAATACACAATTGCAGAGCAGCAATTCCTAAAATTGTAAAACATACTTTAAGGTAGGTTTTCAACATCCAGACAGTATCAAAAGTCAGCATTTTTGCCGGATCTGGATGGATATAAAAATTAGCAAATGACAAAACAATGCTAAATATAAAGAATGAAGTAATGCATAAAAAACTTAATCGTAAAAGAACAATATATTTGGAAAGATAGATATGAATTCTTTTTACCGGCTGTGTTTCCATAAGCTGCCAGCAATTATTTTTATGATCGATCTGAGCGATTCTGCTGGCCACTATGATAATAAAAATCAGCATCAAATATAATGTATACCCTTGAATATTCTCTGAAATAGCATCTTGAAATACAGAGTATGGAAGCTGCCCTTCCGAAACACTATCTGAATTAAAAAGTTTCTCTATAAAAATCAATAAAGGAATCAAAGCTCCTAAAGCTATTGCCAGGTATGTAAGTCCCAGCCCTTTTATTTTCAGCCATTCTACATTGGCCGCTGTTAATAATTTTTTCATCGTATGTGTTGTTTTTATTTTTTTGTTATTTCCATAAACCAGTCTTCCAATCCGGAATTATTTTTTACTTCGAAAATTTCTGCATTTTCGGCCACCAGTTTTTTAATAAGTGTAACAATATCTTCTTTTGTGCTTACCGATACTTCCAAAGCCTCCTTCTCGATCAGCCTTGCAGCATAATTTTCAGGAATCCTGGTCATAAAATCTGCGGCATTATGCATACCTATTCTTATTTGGTTGTATCTGTACAGATCATTTAATTCTTTTACACTTCCTGTAAATCTTATTTCTCCGTGAGAAATAATGGCCAGGTGGGTAATCATTTTTTCGATTTCCTGCAAAAGGTGACTTGAAATAAAGATCGTTTCGCCTCGATTTTTATTGAGTTTAACTAAAAGTTCACGAATTTCCAGCATCCCATTGGGATCAAGACCATTTACGGGCTCATCTAAAATCAAGAGCTCAGGTTTTCCAAGAAGAGTCATTGCAATAGAAAGTCTTTGTTTCATTCCCAAAGAATATTTCTTCATCTTCATGTCTTTGCTTTCCCACAAATCAACCAGATGAAGCACTCTTTCGCATTCCGACTGCGGAAGATTTCGTAATTCCGAAACCACAAGAAGATTGTCCCATCCCGATAAATGATCGTAAAATGTAGCAGAATCTATCAGGCTTCCGATCCTGTTGAATCCTTCAGGGTAAAGCTTAGAAAGGTTTTGATTAAAAATTTTTATTGCATTTTTTTCATCCGTAATATTGCCGATAAGCATTTTCATCGTTGTAGATTTTCCGGCTCCATTGGCTCCCAGAAAACCGAAAATACTTCCTTTCGGCACATGAAGACTAATGTCTTTAAGAATCGTCTTATCTTTTGAAAACCCAAAAGTTAAGTTCTGAATATCAATAATTTTTTCCATATAAGTGTTTTTATTCTTATGCAAATATATAACTAAAATAGTAATATGCAATACAAAGTAGTGAAATTTTAAAAATATTTTACAAAAAAGCCTTCAGAAATCTCTGAAGGCCGGTTTATATAGCTGTATTATTTCAATTTTGGTTTATATCCTGACTGGTTAAAGATTACCGTAGCATCCATATTCAGGAAATCCTGCAGTTTTGTTTCCGGTTTTTGTTTAAAATAAGCCTTACAAATCTGCCATCCTATGAAAATTCCGATCTGTGGTGAAGATTCGTTATCAATTTCTGTATAAAATTTAGAAAATGGCCCCGGTGCAATAAAACGGTCTGCCAATCTGTGATCGTCTCCGAAAATAAGATTATTTTCCACAAAATAATTCCAGATATTGGCTTCATTGGCTGCCGCCCACTCATATTGTTTTTGAGTATAATTCATTTTAAGATATTCCGGATAAGTCGGTAAAAAAGCATCCTGAAGCATCATAATTTTACCATTAAGGATCATCTGATCTATAAATTTCTGGTGATCCGGAGATTCTTTCACAAAACCTATGGCAAAAATCTGCGATATTTTCGGAACAATATTATTAGGATTCATAGATTTCTGGAAATACATTTCCAATCCTTTGTAATTTGGGTTTCCATCTCCCATAAAACCTGTAATATCTATGAAAAGAAGATTCCCTTTTGCATCATAAAAAATAGGATCCTGCACCATCTGCAAAGCCGAAGAAAACAAAAATACTTTCGGACTTTTGAACTGTGGAAAATAATATTTAATATGTGAAAACAAATCCTGAAGATCTTCCTGAAGTTTTTTCTGGTCTATTTTCCCGATTGCTTCTTTATAAATTTTAATTTCTCTTTCATCAGCTCTTCGCTTCCCAAAATCTGCATCAGACACCGTTCCCTGAAACCACGGAAATTTAGCCTTAAACTGATCCAAAGGAACATTCTGATCATAAAATTCTTTGGAAATATCTGTTACCTCAACCTTTTCGGCAGGGTTTTTGACTTCCACGTTCCATTGATTTTCAGATTCTTTTTTACAAGAACTTAAACCTGAAACTAATAATAAAGAAAGCGCAATAGTTCTGAAAATCTTCATATTTTTACATGAAATTTAAGTTTACAAAAATAATGATTTAAACATAATTTAAAGATGAAAAAGAAAATATTTACCACCCTTTGTTTCCTATCTGCCGTTGGCTATTTCAGCGCGCAAAAACTTACATTTACGGACAAGAACTTCGAAAAAGCCGTGGTAGCAAATTTCGACTTGAATAAAGACGGCGCTATCGACCAGTCGGAAGCCGACAAGGTAATTAACCTATTCGTATCCAATAAAATACAGGTGCGATCTGCAGAAGATATTAACTTGTTTAAAAATGTTCAAACAGTTATTCTGGACGGTTCTATTATCATTGGTTTTGATTTGAAAGATCTGAATTCTCTTACCCTGTTTTCATGTGCAGGCTGTAATTTATTGACATTTAAAGCTGAAAACTTAAAAAAATTATCCTCATTATATCTTAATGACAATAAACTTTCTCAGATTTCATTGAAAAACACCCCAGAAATTAGCGAATTGGTTGTCTCTACCAATACTTTACAAAATATTGATGTAAGTTCATTAAAAAAACTCACCACGCTGAATATAGAAAACAACCAAATTAAACAATTGGATATTTCAGGAAATCCTGATCTGGATAATCTAAATATCAACAATAATCCTTTACAGGAAGCAGATATTAAAAGGGCAAAAACAACTAAAAGTATAACTCCTGCTTCATCTTCTTCACTTCCGCAAAGACCATCTAATGGAAATAAAAACTAAACGACTGATTTTAAGAAAATTCGAAGAAACAGATTTCGAACGCATGTTTCTTCTGGACTCGAATCCGGAAGTCATGAAATATATCGGAGTGCCGCCCGTTTCAGATAGCAACGAATCAAAGAAAATTATTAAAATGATTCAACAGCAATACATTGATAATGGTGTCGGAAGACTTGCTGTAATTGAAAAAGAAAGCGGTCTGCTGATCGGTTGGAGCGGATTGAAATTATTAACCCAGGAAATCAACGGCTATAAAAACGTTTACGACCTTGGATATCGATTTTTACCGGAATCATGGGGAAAAGGATATGCAATGGAAGCAGCAAAAGCTTCGTTGGATTTTGGATTTAATGATTTAAAAATCGACATCATTTATGCTCATGCCCACTCCGAAAATGAAGGTTCCAACCATATTTTAAGAAAACTGGGTTTCGAAAAAACCGGAGAATTTACAGAACCGGACGGAATCTGCTTCTGGTATGAACTAAAACGTAATAATTTTCTTTAAAAATACCCGCAAAAACATGTAATTTTGAAGGTTTCATTTAATAGACAAAAAAAATATAAACAATGCAGACACAAAAAGTAATAGACCATATTGTAAGCTGGCTGAAAGATTATGCTGTAAAAGCGAATGTGAAAGGATATGTAATCGGTGTTTCGGGAGGAGTAGATTCCGGTGTGGTTTCTACACTTTGCGCCATGACGGGACTGGAAGTTCTGCTTTTGGAAATGCCGATCCGCCAAAAGGAAGATCAGGTAAACCGCGCACAGGATCATATTGAAGATCTGAAAAAAAGATTCCCGAATGTACAAGGAAAAACCATCAACCTCACTCCCATTTTCGAAACTTTCGAAGATGTTGTACACAATCACGTAGAAGGAAGATGGAGCAATAATCTGGCATTGGCAAACACACGGTCACGCTTCAGAATGCTTACATTATATTATTTTGGCCAGCTTCACGGGCTTTTGGTCTGCGGAACAGGAAATAAAGTAGAGGATTTCGGAATTGGCTTTTATACCAAATATGGCGACGGAGGTGTAGACGTTTCCCCTATTGCAGATCTTTATAAAACTGAAGTTTATCAATTGGCAAAAGCTTTAAACCTTATAGAAAGTATCCAGAATGCAATCCCGACAGACGGACTTTGGGATGCCGACAGAACTGATGAAGACCAGATCGGGGCAACATATCCTGAACTCGAAAAAATTCAAAAAGAATATGGAACAAAGGCTGTTGAAGACTATGAAGGCCGCGACAAAGAAGTTTTCATGATTTTCGACAGAATGCATAAAGCCGCAAGACACAAAATGGTTCCGATTCCGATCTGCGATATCCCGGAAGAATGGAGGGAGGAATAAGTAAATAATGAATAGTCAATTGTGAATTTTTGCAATTCGATTCTTAAAGACCATTAAAATTGACTATTGATATTGAAATATTATGAACGGTAAGACAAGAGCTCTGTTTTTCATCTGTTTAGGACTTCTTTTCGGGATGTCCGGAATGTATATTTATAAAAATTTTATTGATGATAAAAAAGAAAATATTATCATTGATAACCGCCCGAGATACCGTGCTCAGGGAGAACTTCCTGACGGAACACCCAATCCCAGATATTCGGATAAACAGCGCATTGATCAATTAACGGAAGAGAAAACAGTGATTAATTATGTAAAACAAAATCACAAGCTTCCTGATTATTATATCACAAAAAATGAAGCCAGAAAACAAGGCTGGAATCCCTCAAAAGGAAATCTTTGTGAAGTTTTGCCCGGAAAAGCAATTGGCGGTGATAAATTCAGTAACAGAGAAGGAACTTTACCACAAGGAGAAAAATATTTTGAAGCAGATGTAAATTACCACTGCGGAAACCGAAATGCCGACCGGATTGTTTTTACAAAAAACGGTGATGTTTACTTAACTAAAAACCATTACAGGAGTTTTGAAAAGCAGTAAGTCATTGCGAGGAACGAAGTGACGAAGCAATCCATAAAAAATATGAAAATAAATAATTTTATTCTATTTTTTGTTTGTTTAATCTTTCTTTTTTCATGTTCAGAAAAACAACAGGAAAAAAATACGGTTACCATTTTAGTACAGCCTTTTAAAGATATAAAACCAGAAAACGTACAGTTTGTAACGAACAAGATCAAAAAGGTGTATCCTAATGTAAAAATTTTACAACCTATTGATTTTCCGGAAAATGCTTATTACAAGGAAAGAAATCGATACAGAGCAGACTCTATCATTAAATTTTTAGATAAAAGAACAAAAAATGGTTTTGTCACTCTTGCTTTAACATCCAAAGATATCAGTGTTACCAAAGGAAAAGTCAAAGATTTTGGAGTGATGGGATTAGGCTTCAGACCTGGTAAGGCGTGTGTTGCCTCTAGCTTTAGATTAAATAAAGAAAATTCTAATGAACAGTTTTTCAAAATAGCCATTCATGAACTGGGTCATACTCAAGGCTTAAAACATTGTCCTGAAAAAACATGCTTTATGAGAGATGCCGAAGGTAAAAACCCAACTAATGAAGAAGTTGATTTTTGTGAAAAATGTAAAAAAATTTTAATTAATAAAAACTGGAAATTCAATACAATATGAAAACAATATATATAGATTTCACGGACATAGGAGATTATGAAGACTTTTATGCCCAATTAAAAGAAAAACTACCGCTCCCTGATCATTTCGGAGATAATCTGGATGCCCTTTATGATACAATTACAGGAGAACTGGAAATGCCACTACATCTTGAATTTGTAAATATGACTGTTGATCAGCTCGAGATTTTCGAAGACCTTCTTACTACTCTCGAAGATGCAGAAGAAGAACTGGAAGATTTTACTTTCACTTATTTCCTCGAACAGTATGATGATGAGGAAGGTGAAATCGATTAAAATATAAGCTGCTTTCAAGAGCAGTTTTTTTATGCATAAACCTTTAAAAAAATTATTATCTTTTTTTTAATATGTAATAATCAAAACATAGAGACTTATAGTTTTTACAATAAAATTTTTATCAATTATTTAATATCAAAGAAAAAAACACTGTTAAATATTATTAAATTAACAATAAAATAAACAAATAAATAACTATTATTTAAAAAATCAATCAAAACAACCAAATTAAAATCAACAAATAGAGAATTAATTTATATTTTTGCCACAAACATATTTAATAAGTGTATGAAAAAAATTAATTTCTTTATTTGGATATTCTTGTTTATCCATTCTTTTTATTTTGGACAGGTAGGAATAGGAACAGGATATCCAAATACTAATGCTATTCTTGAGCTTAGCAGTACCAATAAAGGTTTAATTCTTCCAAGAGTGGCGCTCACTGCCACCAACAATTCTTCCCCGATGTCTTCACACACTGCAGGTATGACAGTTTACAACACAGCAACCAACACATCTTCAATTACCAATGCAGTATATCCCGGAGAATATTATAATGACGGGACAAGATGGATGAGATTATCATCAGCCCGCGAAACAAGAATGCTTGCAGGAGGAACCATTACAGATCAGCTTTCACCAAAAGATCTGGTAGTTCCCAATGCCAGCACTTATGCTGAAATGACACTCATCACCCTGCCAAGTTTTACTTTGGACAGAGAATCAATCGTAGAATTCAATGCTAATATTTCTATAACTTTTACACAAAACGGTGCACCATTAACAGACAATTCCGCTAAATTGGCTAAAACGTTTTTTGTTTTCACCAGCGCACCATCCGGTATTCCGACAGATTCACAATTCGGCAGCTGTTCGCAATCATATTCTAATGGAGACAGTACCAATGGAAATGTAATAGTTGGTTATTATTACATGACTCCACGCAGTACCCTTACCTTACCCGCCGGAAATTATACGGTAGCTGTAAAGGGAGGAGGCGCAAGTGATCGGGGATATACATTAAC
>CBFGVN010000141.1:0-7989 GCA_965651845.1 uncultured Chryseobacterium sp.
TTCAGCACCGTCATTATTTGGAGTAGAAATGATCGGAGCCTGAATACTCTGAGTTGGAAGAGTTTGAGCCTGAATCGGTGCAGCATAAGCAACAGGAGCCTGATTTGTCTGAGGATTCTGTCCCAGGAAAGTAAGCATCACATCACGCTGAGCCTGTATCATTAATTTCATGCTATTTAAATATTCCTGCAGCATACGTTCTGTATTGGATTGGTTTTCAGCTGTAGAAACCTGATTGGTAGTGAAGTTGTTCATTTGAAGTGGATTTATGATTGGTAATGCACCGTTTGCAGGAAGTGCGCCTGTGATAGGATGAGCAGTTTGCCCATTCACACGCCATAAAGCAGGGCTTTTCTTATACAATTCCGGCTGGTCTATCTGAATGAATTGAGCATCGCGTCCCTCAAAAAGTTTAGCAATATTAAAATTTCGCCCTGTTCCTAGATACTGAGCAAGCATTGAAAGGAGATGGCTAATTTTGTTACGATTATTATCTTCTACAAAAAGCGTGACCTGATCTTTATCTAAACAAGATTTCGTTAAGCCAGTCAAGACTTTTCCCGGTCCGACTTCAATGAAAATTCTTGCTCCGTCGTTGTACATTGCCTGGAGCTCTTCCACGAATCTTACAGGCTGTATCAAATGGTCTGTTAATCTTTCTTTGATCTCTGAAGCGTTTGTAGGGTAGATTTCTGCTGTGGTGTTCGACCAAACGGGAATCTGCATTTCGTTGAACGGAACATCCTCTAACACATTTTGATATAAACCTTTAGATTTTGCTAATAACGGACTGAGGAATGCACAAGCAACCTCCAGTTTTTTTGCTGAGATTTTTTCCTGTTTCAACACTTCCATTAATTTGTTGATGGCTTCCGTGCTTCCTGCAACCACACATTGAGTTGGAGCGTTGTAATTCACGGGATAGCAGCCTTCAACCTTTTCTAAGATGGGCTGTAAGCTTTGTTTTGTTGTACTTACCGCAACCATAGAACCCGGGTCGCCGTCTTCAACGGAATTTAAAATAGATTTTGCCCTTTGAATACTTAAATCAACCAGTTTTTCTTCTTTAAAAACTCCGGCAAAACATAAAGCCGGTAATTCTCCGTAGCTGTGACCCGCCAACATATCCGGAACAATGCCGATGGATTGTAAGAATTGAGCCAAAGCCAAATCAACGATTCCTAACAATGGCTGTGCTAAACGGGTGTCTTTAATGGTTTCTTTCTGTTGTTTTAAAGAAGCTTCATCAAAAACTGCCGAAGGAAAAACAACTTTCTCTAATTCCGGATAAGAATCGATTAGTTTTCGCATTTCAGGGAAGGTAACGAATAAATCACGAGCCATATTGATGCGCTGGCTGCCTTGTCCCGGAAATAAAAATGCTACTTTTCCTTCTTTTTTATTGACTGTAAATGTGTCTTTCGTTTCAATACCTAATAAAACCAATTCAATTTTATTGATTAAATCTTCAGCAGAATCGGCAACAATGCTTAGCTGGACAGGTTTTTCTGAACCAACAGCCAAACTGTAGGCAATATCTTTTAAAGCAATACCTTCATTTATTTCAAGTAAAGATTTAATTTGGTTTAATTGAATTTTAGCCTCACCATACGTATCTCCACGGAACACAAATAATTCCGATGGCCAGGATTGTAACACCGTAGAATCGTCTTCTTTAGGATGATTCGCAATAACCGCATGGAAATTGGTTCCGCCAAAACCAAAAGCACTGATTCCTGCATAACGATTTTTATCACTCCATAATCCGGTAACTGTATTAAAAACAAAAGGGCTTGTTTCTGCATTGTAATACGCATTCGGTTGCAGAAGGTGAAGGGTAGGAGGTTTCACGCCGTGATAAACAGCCAATGAAGCTTTGATTAAACCGGCTAATCCGGCAGCACATTTCGTATGTCCAATCTGGGTTTTTACCGAGCCCAAATGTGTTTGTCCCGGCAATGCTCCGGAGCGGCTGAATAGATTGGTTAATGCACTTAGTTCTGTTTTATCACCAACTACGGTTCCTGTTCCGTGAGCTTCAACCAATCCGATAGAGGCAGGACTGATCCCTGCTTGGGAATAAGCTCTTTCGAGCGCGCGAACCTGACCGATTTTTCTTGGAGCTGTCAATCCGAGCGCTTTTCCGTCACTTGATCCGCCGACACCTTTTATTACTGAATAAATTCTGTCGTTATCCCGTAAAGCGTCTTCATATCTTTTTAAAACTAAAATAGCCACACCTTCTCCCAAAGCAATTCCATCGGCTTCATTATCGAAAGTCGCACATCTTCCTTTTCTGGAAAGAGCATGCGTGCTGGAAAACATTAGATAATCATTGATTCCATTATGCAAATCTGCACCACCAGCCAACACCATGTCTGATTTGCCTAAAACTAATTCCTGACAAGCCAGTTCAATAGCGGCTAAAGATGAAGCGCAGGCTGCATCTACGGTAAAATTTCTTCCACCCAAGTCTAAACGATTGGTAATTCTTCCCGCGATAACATTTGCTAAAATACCGGGGAAAGAATCTTCTGTAGTGTGTGGAAAGGCTTCTTTCACTTTTTCATGAAGTTCGCCAAAAACCTGTTTGTAATATCCTCTGAAGCTATAGCTGTTAGCCAGATCATTTCCTCCTTCAGCACCGATAATTACAGAGATATTTTCTCTGTTGATGTGTTTTTCACCATAACCCGCATCTTCCATGGCTCGTTTGGCAACCAATAAGGTCAACAATTGTGTTGGTTCGATCGCAGCCAGGGATTGTGGCGGAATTCCGAATTCTAACGGATCAAAGTCGATTTTGGGAATAAATCCTCCCCATTTTGAATGGGAGACATCTGCTTCGTTGGAATCTGGACGGTAATACAATTCTTTATTCCATCTTTCGTCCGGAACTTCCGTTACGCTGTCTTTTCCAAGGATGATGTTTTTCCAATATTCGTCAAGGTTTTTTGCGTCAGGGAAAATACATTCCATTCCGATAATGGCAATGTCTAATGGTTTTTCTGTTGAAACCGGTTCTTCTGAAAGTTCAGCTTCCTGAATGTATTTTTGATTATTAATACTTACATTTTCGTGTAATTCATCCAAAGAAATCACTTTATCATGCATCGTTGCCACCTGACCAATCATGTACATTCCCAGATCCAACTGATCTTCTTTAGGAATATTTACTAAATTGTTGCCTTGTCTTTCTACGCCTTTTGCAGCGATTCTCAGACGACCGACGTTTAATTTTTCAAGCTGTTCCCAGATTTCTTTTTTATCGGTTCCGGCAGCGATTAATTTTGCTTTTTCATGGTTAAAAAATTTCGCAAATGCTGTGTCTAAGCAACGTGTTTCATGTCCGGGAGCCGTTTCCAGCAAAACTGTTTCTTTTGCCTGCATGGCCTGTAGCTGAAATTCTTCCTGAATGGCTCCACAAGAAACGGCTTCGTGAGTATAAAGATAAGCCGTTCCCATCAATACACCCACTTTTACTCCTCTTGCAGCCAATGGAGCAGCCATAATAGAAATAAATGCTGTTGAAAAATCATCATGAATTCCTCCTGCGAAAAATACGCTGATATTTTCGGGATGATCTTCTTTTAAAATACGTTCAATCTGTTTTTCCCAAAGAACCATACTGGAAAGCGGACCAACATGACCGCCGCATTCGCGCCCTTCAAATATGAAATCTTTCGCTCCTTCTTTCAGGAACATATCTAAAAGGGCAGGAGAGGGAACGTGCAAAAATGTTTTAATTCCTGCTTTTTCGAAAACTTTCGCCTGAGCTGGTCTTCCTCCTGCGATTAAAACGACAGGTGGTTTTGCTTCTAAAATATAAGAAGATTGTTCGTCTCTCAGCTCCTGAGGTGCAAATCCTAAAATTCCTACGCCCCAGGTTTTTTCTCCGGCTAATTTTTTGGTATCTGCAACTAAAGCTTTTGCCTGTTCACCTTTTAATAAAGATAAAGCTACGAATGGTAAAGCTCCCGATTCTGCAACGGCATTGGCGAATGCAGGAACATCACTCACACGGGTCATCGGACCTTGGGCGATGGGATATTTTAAACCTAATTCTTTTGCTAAAATATTATTCTGACCGATGATCTGAAGTGCTTTTGCCTGTTTCAGATGGCCGTGCATGGCTTCTTTAAATCCAAAAATCAGTTTTTTCAGTGTTTTGAAATCTTCATACAAATCGATGGCTAAAGAAATATCTTGCCCCATCGGAACGTAGCTTTTGCTGAGATCAAAATCAGTAAAATATTGCTGAAGATCTTCGGAACTTATATTTTCCGGTAAAACAGGTGAGTTTGGTCTCACCAATACACGATGATCTGCTATAATTTTGGTTTCTGTCCCGTTTAGTTTTGAGCATATGTCTTTGAAATCTTTTGGAACGGAATTTTCCGGAAACAGGGCAAGCTGACTGTCAAGAACAACCCCTGCTGCTCCTAAGGATTTTACGGCAGCTGCAGCATGGAGCCCTATCCCTCCCTGTACCCACACAGGAATAGACTTTATTTTTTTAATAATGCGCTGAAACAGAACAAAAGTAGATTCATAGCCTACTAATCCGCCTGCTTCGTTTCCTTTTATAATAATTCCTTTTGCACCGGATAGTTCGGCTTGTATAGCATCTTCCAGACTGCATACCTGATAAATAACAGGAAAATCTGAAGAGAAGTTCATCGACTTGCCATAGGGAAGAATGACTAAGCTTACTTTTTCAGAAATTTGAAGTGAGGTAAGGTTATCGCTAGAAAAATACAGACCATAAGATGGTATTTCTTTATGATCCAACTGATCAAGTGCTTCCTGAGCAGCTTTTAATTCGTATCCTACGCTTAAGATGGGAAATGCACCCGCTTGATGCAATTTAAGCATGAGATTGACATCAGGCTTTTCAAAAGGTGTTAATCCAATAATGGTTACGTTTTTCATTACATTTATGGTTGAAAAAGGGTTGGCAAAGGTTCTGTAATACAATCAACGTTTTTATGGTAAAAATGAGATGTATTATA
Source organism: uncultured Chryseobacterium sp. (assembly GCA_965651845.1). Taxonomy (GTDB): domain Bacteria; phylum Bacteroidota; class Bacteroidia; order Flavobacteriales; family Weeksellaceae; genus Chryseobacterium. The sequence continues at coordinate 5,013 of CBFGVN010000141.1, forward strand.
GTTGGGTAAAATTATATATTATTAAATTATTTACTGTGTTTAAATTAAAACTTTAAATATTTATTAATTTTAGTTGTTTTTAATTAAAAAATTGTTAAAATATAAGTGTATAATTTTACTCTTAGAACAAGCAGGTACAATCTGTGGAATTATAATTATAAATAATGGTTTATAATTACGTAATTATAAGCAAATATATAAATAATTAATAAAATATATCAACAAAATGAGATTTGTTTTTTTAATATTACAAAAAGATAATATGCTAATAGCAATATAAAATTTGCAAAGGTTGATTATGAGATATTTATCTTTGAAAATATTAACTTCTAGAGTATTTTGATGTTAATGAAAATTAAGAAAAAAGATAAGAATTATTAAAGAAATAAGTCAATTTTGTGTACTCATTTTGAGAAAATAAGTGAAAGGTCTTGAAAATTTTATTAGTTTAAAACTTTATAAAAGCCCGGAATTTTTTTCTATTTTAAGTTGAAAAGTCAACTGAATTTGAAATAAACGGATTAAATTTAATTAATTGTGATAAACTTTTTCCGTCAAAGTTGGCTGGAATTACCATAAAACCTATATTTGCAGCCTAAATTTTAAAAATAATGAAAGAACTAATTGAAAAAATCAACGCAGAATTTGAAGCTTTCACAACTGAAGCAAACCAACAAGCAGAAAAAGGGAACAAAGCAGCTGGAACAAGAGCTCGTAAATCGGCTTTAGAACTAAGCAAGTTGTTTAAAGATTTCAGAAAAGTTTCTGTTGAAGAATCAAAGAAATAATAAGAATCCCTGTCAGACCGGCAGGGATTTTTTATTGGAATCTGCTTCAAGCAATTCTTTGATTTCAGGAATTTTGCTTTCTTTTACGATATACGTTTTGCAGATTTTATTATTTAAATGCATACTGAAATTCATTTGTGTTCCTCTTCGCCATCCCATAGCCACGGTTTTGGTGGTGTATTCAGAAAAAACGGGATAAAAATTGGCCAGACATAAAAGATTTCTGGCTAAAGATTTAGAAAAACCAGGATAATTTCCATCATCATCAATTACTTTCATTCTGAAAATCTTCTTTCCTAAAGTTGTTCCAAAATAAGACTCGGTGACTGTTCCTGCAATAATAACGCAAGGAATAGAAAGTAAAATACTGACAATAAGGATTTTATTACATATGAAAAAGAAAATTAAAGTGAATATTGCCATATCGAACCATTTCGCAAACAATCTCTGTGTTTCATTCCCTTTAAAACCAGGATTATAAGGTAAATAATATTCGTAAGCGTGATAAATTCTTTTTCCGTACCCGTCAAAACTCAGGGTCGGCCTGTGAATGATTTTTCTTTCTTTAATTTCTGATATTTTCATTGTTTCATAAGTAATCGGCTTACAGAACAAAGTTAATTATTATCTGAAAATAATACGTCAAGTTTCGTCGCAGTGCTCCATTATATTTGCTTATCAATAATTACAAAACCAATCATTAAAGTAAAAAATTATGAGCAACACATTAGATTTATTGGAAACAAATGATTTTCAAACAGAACCCATTAATCTGAACGGAATCATTACCTTAATTGATAGTGAAACGAAAGAACTTGTAAACCTGGTAGAAATATCATCCTTACCGGAAGTTAGTCCTCCTGTAACGAGCCCGCCGGTTCCTCCTGTACTGGTAACTCCGGATAATATTATGTATTTTGAAAAAGACAGCCGATTTTTTAAAAGAGATTATAGAGGAGTCATCAATCCGGAATGGTTTGGTACTGGGAAAACGCATGTTGAAATTCAGGCAGCGATCGATATTGCAAGACCGAATGATACTATTCTCATAAAAGGTGAATACAAATGTTCTGATCAGATTACTATTAATAAGACATTGACGTTCATGGGACAAAATTACATTAATGGAAATGATGTCGGAGGAAATGAAAATTCTCGTATTTATTTTGTTGATTTTGAGAATTCTCTGGTTGATTCTTGCATTGAGTCGGACACTAATCTTAATATTAAAAATCTGGCTATTTTTGGAAGCGAAATTGAAGGGAAAACAGGAGTGAAAGTTACCAACGGAGCACTCACTCTGGATTCTGCCACCATTCAGGTTTTTGAAACAGGTGTAGAGGTTACGGCTGGGTATTACAACAAATTTCTGAATTCTTCCATTGTCTCTTGTCAGACCTGTCTGGTACTGAACAACTGTTACAACACAAACGCAACATCACTATCCATAGGAGCCGGCTATGCCGAACATGCGCCGAACAGCAAAGGAATTGTATTGACTGATGGAACGAATCTGAATATGTTTGGAGGAAGTATTGAAGGATTCTCTGAAATCGGAATTGATCTTTCTGCATCACGGGTTTCATGTTTCGGAACTTATTTTGAAGGTATTTTTGATGAGGAAAATGAAAATACATGTATTAAAATTCAAAATAACAATTGTAGGGTAACTGCAGTCAGCTGTCATGTTTATCTTACTGCAGGAAAAGCAAATTCATTTGTGCATATTCCTTCAACGATAGCTTCTGCACATATTCATTCAAAAAACAACTATTTTGAATATGAGCCTGTAAATGATTGGTATACTGCAGTGTATAGACTTGCGGCGACAAATTTTACAAATTATAATATTGATATTTCTGGGGACAACTACCAAAATGATCTTGTAACGGGGTCTTCATATATCTCCATTACATCATCATTGCTTGAAAAAGGAAAAGGGATTGTGCAGATTACTTATCCTTCCGGTCATCAATTGGCGGGAATTCATCTTACTAATCTCAATACAATTTCGCCTTATCAGTATACTGATGATATTTTAAAACTTCAAAATGGTACAATAACTACCTTTAGAAATAATGGAGGGATTGATGATGATCCATTGGATCTTCATACCGAACCCTATGGCTATAACCCTTATACAGTTGTACTTGAAAATGGTGCATGGAAGAAAATTCCTAAAATTTAGA
>CBFGVN010000142.1:0-7976 GCA_965651845.1 uncultured Chryseobacterium sp.
AAACAAAATATTTAATTTGAAAAGTTTTTTTATTTGTCTAATTAGTTTGTTATTAATTGAATACAAATCCAATGCTGAACAAATAATTTTAAATTTCAAGATAATATTCATAAAAAAAACTGATGACTTTGAGCCACCAGTTTTTTTTAATTATTATAAAAACTTTAATCCAATTCGGCTTTAGAAAATAAATCCTGGATCAGCATTTCATCTTCGCAGGCTTTTTTAAAGTCCAGGACAAACTCTTTCAGGCTCTCAGGATTTGAGGAATAGGCACAAAACATATCCGCTTCGGGATCAAATTTGATATCTCCGGATAAGCCGGACTTTTTTTCGTTCAAAAAAACTTTTGCCAAAGATGCCCAATCGTATCCGTTGCCTTCAAAACCTTCATTTTTTCGCCATTCGAAAATTTCGGGTTTGTAAGATCCTGCATTCAAACATACTGAAAAAGTTTTTTCTGAGGCTACCCAAAAAAAGGGTTTAATCGTTGTTTCAAAGTTATAGGCTTCCATACTTTAATTGATTTTATTTTCCTTATTTAAAGATAATAAAATTCTTTTTTGGTCAACTTTTTATAACATATATTAACTTTTCCCTTGATTTTTTAATCTACAAACAGATCTTCAATTTCAAACTTTTCACTGATCTGGCAATAGATTTCCTGATCGGGATACTCTTTTTTAGCCATAAAAACCAAAGAAATTACCGTATCCGGAAGGAATCTGATTTCCGTAAGTTTAAGACGTTTTTCTAAATTTTTATAATCCTTTTCAACAGGCTGATAACCCGAATCGGTATGAGCTGCATCTATTAAGTCTTTGGCTATTTTACCTTTCAACTCAGCTAAGGTTTCGTTTGAAAATTCCCTGATCCATTTTCCCGAATCTGAGATCAATTCTGTGAAATCTTCCATTTGGGTGTATGAATCTTCAATATCAAATTCTACATTGACTCCATTTTCGAGAAAATCATATTTCCCAATAACGACATTATATATCAGCTTTAAATCTTTGAATGGTTTCAATATATTTATTTTTTTGTTCATCACCACCTCAGAAGAAATGATGATGAAAGGGATTTTTGGTATAAATTCAAATATTCAGATAGAATAATTATTCTACAAATAAATCTTCGACCTGAAATTCTTTATCAATCTGACAGTAGATATCCATATCCGGATACTCTTTTTTAGCCTTAAAAACTAAAGAAATCACCTCATCCGGGAAGAAACGGATATCTGTAAGGGTAAGCTCTTCCTGCAGGTTTTTATAATCCTCTTCCGTCGGCTTGTAATCTGAATCCGTATAAGCGGAATCTGTAAGTTCCTTTGCTATTTCAGTTTTTAATTGACTTAATTTTTCCTGCGAAAAATTTTCGATCCAGCCGTCTGCATCCGAAATGAGTTCTGAAAAGTCTTCCATCTCTGCCTCATCTTCTTCCAGATCGAATTCTACATTGACTTCCCTGTCATAAAAATCGTATTTTCCGGTTACTACGTCGTCTTCCAGTTTTAAATTTTTGAATTTGTCCATTATTTATATTTTGTTCTTTTTCTTTTAAGAATATTGTATTTGTATGTTGTTGCGTTACCTTTTGCATCAATTTCTGTCTGCAGTACAAACTTATTGTCGAGCCTTTCCCATTTGTAGACTTTTCCTGTAGAAGAAGCCGTATACTCTGCCGTAACGCCTTTTGCATGTACAAAATCACGGATCGCAGGCTGACAGCCGGGACGACATGGATTCAATTCTCCCGTCATTTTGAGGTGATCTCCGGGCTTTACCATTCCGTCTATATCTTTCAGGAATTTTCTTTCCGTATGGGTAAGCAAGGCTTCCTGCTGGTTCAGTCTTCCGCCACCTTTTTCTCCTCCGCTGATATACTCATCAGAAAAAATAGTTTTTCCTCCTCTGACAAGTTCCGCATCCAGGTCATGATGCTCGAGCCCAAAAACATCCGTATATTTATTAGGATCTACGACATACCCGTAAAAATTCGGGAGACCGCCCCGCAAACCAATAGGATCCTGACTTATATAGTTTCCGCTTTTAACATCGTAATATCTGAATCTGTTGTAGCAAAGCTCTGTTTCTTCATCATAATACTGCCCCTGATAGCGGAAAGGCATAAAATTATTCTCCCCTTTTTCTTTTTTAATATCTCCATAAATATTGAGCTCCCTTTCCCAGATCAATACACCTTCTTCATCAAAACCCTGGATAGGATTTCCTATATAATCTGATATGATCGTATATTTTTTGTCATTAAAAATTTTAGCTCTTGGAACAAAAGAATCTGCCTCATACACCCAGGTTACCACATTATCTGTGGGTTCTTGCCGAATAATTACATTTCCTTCATCATCTACAAAAGTTTTTGGTTCTTCTTTAATATCATAACTCCATTCGTGTAAAAGAATATTTCCATCCCAAATATAACGAGTTATTTTTTGGTTTCCAATTTTTGAAATTCTTCTGCCAATTGCGTCATATTCAAAACTCACTTCTTTTCCGTCCGGACGTTTTACTTTGGCCAACATTCCGTTGGCATTCCAGGAATAAGCCCAATCGCCGGATTCCCATTCCGGATTCTGAATTTCTGAAGGAATATTTTCATTGACATCCGGTAAAGGATTTCCATCTTGCAGTTTGGGCTTGATCAACCAATCCGCAGCAATGGACTTGTAATAAGGATGAGAATTGTTTTCTTCTTTTTTTTGATTGGGTTTAACATCATTAATTGATCTTTTACTTTTTAACAATAAATTCCCCTCATCATCGTAATGATAAAACCAATTTTTGTCACGCATCAGTTTTCCGCCTTTATCGTAAATCCGGTCATTCTGTCTTGCGCTTTCATATAAACAGCCTATCTCATCAGGGTTTTTATATTGAATTTCTCCATTGGAATATTCAGCAGCCACCAAGCTTCCGAAAGCATCATAATCAAACCTTGTTCTACCGCCCGTGATTCTATCTAAAACCTGCAGCAAGCGGCTTCCCGCTGCCCAATGATAATCTTTATGAAATGTCGTACCGTTTCTTTTCACCATTACTTTCTGGCTGACCGGCATTCCGGTATGGTCGCATTCAAAAATACTTTCGATGCCGCCTGTCATTTCACGGGAAAATAATTGTCCGTTCCGGCCGATGTCAAGATTCATTTGCCAAGGCTGGTGAAGTCCTTTTGCTGTTGCTTTTACATTTTTAAGCTGACCAAGATCGTTATAAGAATAATCAATTTCAGCTCCCAAACTGCTCTTTACGCCGACAAGATTTCCTAAATCATCATATTCATAATTGATGGAATGGTCGCCCTGTTTTTCAGAGGTAACAAATCCTGATTTATTTCTCTGGAAACTTACACTGCTGATTTCATTATCAGCTTTAATCAACATTCCGGAAGTATCGTACTGATAGGCTTCCCAGATTCCGTCGGGATAATGAGTCTGTGTAAGTCTTCCGGCAAGGTCATATTCGTAAAAAATATCTTTTCCATTCGGAGTACGGCTTTGGGTAACCATTCCGTCTTTATTCCTTACAAAAAATTTCTGTTGGCCGTCGAATCCTGTTTCACCGATAATATCGCCATTATTGTCTCTTTCAAAAAGATAGATCTCTCCTTTTCCATTGGTGATGCTCATCAGGTTTTCATAGGCATCATACCCGAAAATCAAGGTTTCTTCTTTTTTATAGGTTAATGCATTTCTACGAACCTGGCGTTTCAGGCTTCCCATCGGCGTGTAGCTCATGAGCCATTCTGCTTTGCCATCGGTTGCGTAAACCGGAAGATCATAGGCATCATAACGAAGTTTTAACGGCAATTGCCCCTGCTCGCTTACTTCTACGATTCTTCCCATTTTATCCCTGTTCCAGACTGTTCTGTTTAAGGGTTGCGGACTGAATGCCAATAGCCTTCCGTATTCATCATATTTCCAGTATTGCTCTGCGCCAATATTGTTAATTAATTTTATAATCTGTGCCCTTTGATTATATTCGTAATGAGTGGTAACCTCTTGTTTTGATGCACTTTTTGCTAGTCTTTCATTTTCGTTGTAATCATACGTTACAATTTCTCCGTTGGGATCGGTGTAATCGGTAAGTCTTCCCATTTCATCATAGCTCCAGCTTTCCGAAGTTCCTGCTGGTGAAAAACGGGCAATCATCTGCCCCAGCTCATTGTACTGATAATGATACTCTTCTCCATCCGGCGTGTGAAAAATTTTAATATTTCCCATTTCATCATAGGTATATCCCTGAACTCTTCCTTCCGGGGTTCCTATCATTTTCAGTTCGTTATTGGAAGTATAATCGAACCATGTTTCACCGCCTTCACCATCAATTTGTTTGTAAACCAAAAGATCTTCGTCGTAATAATATCTTTCGGTTTTATTATTTTGTTTCGGATAAATAACTTCTGTGTAGCCTTCTTCTTCGTTATACTGTAAAAAACCTTCCATAAAGCCTTCCAACCCTTTGGTATGAACTACCCTGTCTTTTTTGTCGTATTCCCACTGATAGCTCATTTCGTTTCTGTTGGTCCTTTTGATCACCCTGTTTTGATCGTCATATTCAAAAACGATTGCCTTTTTATGAATGTCCCAGACATGGGTAAGATTTCCACGTTCATCATAACTGTAACGAACCTGGAGATCTCTTTTATTTTTATAGCAATAATAAACTTCTGTAATTTTTTTAAGCTCAGGGTGGGGAACAGTTTCTATGCTAAAACCGCTTTTAACGTCTTTAATATTTTTTAAAACAATATTTCGATCCTGATATTCATACTCCCTGATTGTTCCATCGCCGTATTCAATTTGAATTACTTTAAAAATACTTCCCTCCGAAATGTGGTTGAAACGTTTGTAAGTATAAATATCCGTTCCTTTTCTAATGATCCAGATATTGTCGTTAGGGCGATACTGCCAGATTTTCTGACTTCTGTAATAGGTTAATTCTTCGCCAACCGGAGGAACAGGAATTGGCATCGGCTGCAGTTCTTCAGGATGAACCCATGCGGCAACCTCATCTCCTTCATCCGGAACAATATAAAGATCATGCGAATTGAAAATACCATTTCCCAGCATTCCGTGCTGATAAGGCCTGTCGCTGTACCAGACATTCGTCCATTGCAAAGGAGTTCCGGCTTCGATTTCAAAATCGTCCCATTCGAATAACATCGCACCGGAAGCAAAATTCACAGGTTCCAAACCAACTTTACATAAAACCCTTGAAACAGGATTCGTTTTTCCAAATTTTCCCTGTAGAAAATGATTAAATTTTTTAATTCCTTTTCCTAAGCTTTTCGTTAAGCCCCGCATTAAAGCCATTCCTGCAAAACGCATCAGCATTTCACCCGGCGTATACACATGAGGGACAAATGCACCTCCCACCAACACAGGACCTCCCGTATTGATCTGAATATATAAGCTTGAAAAATTATTATAAAAAGCAAAATAAGCCAGCGGATTTTTCTTCGGCTTGTTGGGCATTGCAGGAAGCATAGTCATCCCAAACGGAAGCCCCATACAGGTAAGAACCTGCTGCGGCTGATTTCCACTCATCTTACTACCCTGCCCCAAAACGGTTTGGGCTCCGTAGTACACCTCTCCCTCATGCGGAGCTTCCTGTGGAAAAGGAATCATGTAAACGGGAATGAGGGAAGTGACGTGCTTGAAAGGAATTACAACCCCCATTACACTCGTAGTCGTAGTGGCTTTGTGTCTTCCGTGAACATATATTGAACCTCCCATCGGAATGCTTTCCGGAAGGTCTGGTTTTAGATTTCTGATAAATTGAGGAACCGGAATTGTGAATTTAATATAATCCATAATATCAAAAACGATCCCGATAAAAGGGTGTGGTAATGGCAAGGGAATCAACATGAATGACGGTGGAGGAGGAATCAATGTCCAGTGGATATCGATTGCCAGTACAATATCAAAATGTTTGCTCGTATGCTGGATTGCTGTTGGAGAAATTGCAGGAGTATTCACCTTGATTAATTTCACCTTGCTTTGCGGCGCTGCATTTTCTGCCGTTACGGAAGTTGTTCCGCCAGCTCCTCCTTCACCTCCTGCCTGCGTATGCCCATCATCTCCTCCTGCTACAGATTGCACCATAGAAACAGGATTCAAAGAATCGAAATTGTTTTTCATTCCGTTTTTCCAGCCTTGTGTGGTTTTTTCCGTGCTGAACGAAGTAACGTCCGCAGAAACACTCAGCGACCGGTCCGGATTCATATCTGGCTTGGCAACCTTTATTTTTTTTATTTTATTTTGATCTGCCATGATATTTTAATTTGAGATTTGGTGTTGTTTTTATTAACCTTAAAAGTCACAAAAGCTTTTATTGAAGTATTTTGATTTCATTGGTCTTCAAAAATTCATAAAAGAATAGAAATCAAAGATTTTAAAGCAGTGTGCTCTGTGGTTAATTTTTAAACTTAAATAACCTGAAGTTAATTTTTTAATTTATCTAATTATACTTTGGCTTTTCAACACTTACTTTCCAATCATCGCCAAAATAACTTTTCATTTCGTTATCTAATGCTGTTTTTTTGTCTTTATCGCCTTCATATTTGATGAAAAGCATGGATGCTACAAATTTCAAGCTACTTGACTCTCGTGTGGAAGGTTCCATTAATTTTGCTATTTCAAGGCATTTTTCGAAATACTGGATCATTTTATCTTTCGTTAACACCGTATCATTCAATGTTCCGATAATTCTGTAACATTCGATAGCCATTGCATATTCACCGATTGTCTGAGCTACTTCCGCCGCTTTTTCGAATGATTCTTCCGCCTTTGTCTTTTTTGAATTTCCTAACAAATAGCTCCCGTAATTCATATACATTTGAACTTCCAGCTGGGAATTGGGTTCAACTTCTTCAAATATTGTCCGGTAGGTATCTTCTGCTCTTTCCTTCTTTTTATCGGCAATGTAAGCCTGCGTCAGCATAAAATAGGCAGAAATTTCGCCTTGTTTATTTTTTTGCTCTTTGGCTAATTTTACAGCATTTTTCAATGCAAATTCAGCTTCCTTGAATCTTCCTTTGCTTAAATGATTGCTTGCCGTCAGAATCTGCTGCTGAAAATCCGTATCTGCGCTGTTTTTCTTCCTGTTGGTATGTGCTGCGGTGTTTTGCATCAGCTGATGAATATCCACCTCAACCCTGAAACTGTGTGCCGAAGAATTTTCGGGTAAGGTTTTATACATATGATGTTCCGCCCAAACGAGCTTAATATCCCGATTTTCCGATTTTTCACAAAGCTCACACCATTCTTTCACCCAAATTGATAATTCTTTAGTATCATTAATTCTTACCGGAGCGATGTATAAATAAATTTTGGAATTCTGAATATTAGGAAAATTCTTTTTTAATTCCAATAAAGGGAAAAACGCTTTGTAAGCATCTGTTTTGAACTTTTCGTCTGAAACATTCAATTCCCATTGCGGAATATTTTCTTCACTTTTTTCCAGCAATTCATAAAATTCTTTCCATTCATCAAATAAAGTCTGTCCGAAAGTATTCATCCCGTTAAACTCCTGATAATGAATTAAAAAAACATCTTCACCGTCATAATCTTCAGACAATCTCGATTTTAAAAATCCGTCAAAAAGATCGGTTTCATGTTTTTCGCCTAAACAGATCAACATCGGCTTTTCTCCGTTTGTTTTAACAACATTCTGCCATTGTCTTTTTAACTTTACCAACTCCAAGTCTACCGGATTCATCAGTTTTTAAATTAAATTAATTCAATTTTACCGTTCCGCTTACGATATTGGTTTCGCTTCCGCCTCCAATATTGATTTTTGCACTGCTAAGGTTCGCTTCGGTTTTTGCCCCCATTGAAAGTGTGGTTGTTCCAACATCCAAAGTAGTCGACTCAATACCGATTCCGGATGTAGGATCTCCCCCTTCCGGACCAACGCCAATTCATCGTCGGTGTAATAGCGCACGCCCCGCAGCGG
>CBFGVN010000143.1:0-7951 GCA_965651845.1 uncultured Chryseobacterium sp.
TGAATTTGCAGAAAAGGCAGATTTTTTAAAAGATTTAGGGTTTACGGCGGTTTGGCTTCCACCTGCTACCAAATGCAGTTTGGGAAAAGAAGGAAGAGGCTACGATGTGTATGACCTGTATGATCTTGGTGAGTTTAACCAAAAAGGCGGTATCCCAACCAGATATGGCACAAAAGAAGAATATCTGAATGCCATTCAAAAAGCCCATGATGCAGGAATGGAAGTGTATGCCGATATTGTTCTCAATCATAGAATGGGTGGTGATGAGGAGGAAAAAATTACCGTACATGAAGTCAATAAAGAAAACCGTAACGAAGTAATCACAGATCCGATGGAGGTTACAGCCTGTACAAAATTTACTTTTCCGGAAAGGAAAGGAAAATATTCGGATTTCATTTGGGACTTCCGTTGTTTCAGCGGAATTGACATCATTCAAAAAGATGGAGAAGAACTAAAAGGTGTTTTTAAAATCCATAATGAATACGGTACAGAATGGACAGATACCGTAAGCCATCAGTTCGGCAACTACGATTATCTGATGGGCGCCGATGTAGAATACCGGAATCCGTACGTCCTGGAAGAAATGAAAAGATGGATCAAATGGTACTTCGAAACGACAAACGTAGACGGGATTCGTCTGGATGCTTTAAAACACATTTCATCCGACTTTTTGAAAGAATGGATTACTTATATTAAAACAGAACTTAATACGGATTGCTATGTTTTGGGAGAATTCTGGAAAGATGAAGCGGAAAAAATCTCTTATTTTTCCGATAAAATGGAAGATCTGATTTCCTGTTTTGATGCTCCTCTGCATTATAACTTCTTTACCGCCTCAAAAAAAGGAAAAGATTATGATCTTAGCCAGATTTTAAAAGGAAGTTTCCTGGAAAAGAAACCCGTGTTTTCAGTTTCTTTTGTGGAAAATCATGATACACAGCAATTGCAGGCTCTCGAATCTGCCGTTCAGGATTGGTTTAAACCTCTTGCTTATGCCATTATTCTGTTGTCTGAAGATGCCTATCCTTGTGTTTTTTACCCTGACCTTTTCGGTGCGGAATATACGGATACAAAAGATAATGAAGAAGTAAAAATTGTAATGCCTAAAATTGAAGTTTTGCCCAAACTGCTCAAAGCAGGACAGCAATTTGCGCATGGAGAACAAATTGATTATTTCAATCATCCCAACTGTATCGCATGGGTAAGAAAAGGCAATGAAAGCCATTCCGGCTGTATTGTGATTATTTCTAACAGTGAAGAAGGTTACAAAGAAATAGATCTGGGAACAGAAAACGCCCATTCAAAATATATCGATTTTCTCGAACAGCGAAAAGATGAAGTAACGGTCGACGAAAATGGGAAAGCCACCTTCCGGGTGAATGCAGGGTCGGTAAGCGTCTGGGTAAAAGCTGATGACATTATTAAGGATAATTAATATAAAGCCCGTATTTCTACTGAATAAAAAACGGTTGATTATTGCGAGATTTGAACAAATAATTTTATCTAAAATCATTTGTTTATGTCTACGAAAACAGTTCAGTTTAAGGTCGAAGTGAAAAATATGCAAATCACTTCGGGAAGTTTCCAGGTTTTTGGTATTGTTGAAGGCTATGTTGGTGCGGTGAATAACAAAACTTCATTTCAGAATAACACCTTCAGTGCAGAAATTAAAGAAAATGAATCTGAATATTACGCTGTAACTGTTTGGATTAATAAATATACCATCGATGGTACCGCTTACAGTGTTGAAGGCCGGCCGCTCAGTTTGCTGGCTACCCTTTATTTACCAAAAACCGACGATACTGTAGTCGTAAGTCCGGAATCATCTGTCGCTTCCATCTATACTTTTGCCCGAATGACTTCTGTAGATGATGATGGCACAGTGCACATGAAAGGAACGGAACGGAATATGAAAATTGCATATGGCATGAAGCAAAATATTTACCTAACGGAAGGAATTATCGGAACAATGATCAGCACATCACCCAATGGTTTTGAGACGAACAGTTATCCGATGTTCAATTCGTTGTGTAATTTATATTATTATTGCTTAACAAATCCAATATCAAATACCGGAAAGCCTTTCTACGACCAGTTTTTGGACTATGCATGGCATCAGCCGGACACATCCAATAAGAATTTCTTGCAGGCTGTACGCAATATGCTGTACGATCCCTTTACTAATGCCGGAAATATTTACCAGATGCTTGTCGGAACAGAGGAAATTTACCAAGATTCATTATTATCCATGAAGAATGTGGCTGAAGACAAAAAAGCACCCAATAATTGGACACTTACCTTGAAAAGCAATTCTTCCGGCGCTAAAAATTTTATCCCGAGTGGTGCTGCTTTCGTAGTTTTTGATGCCGATGACAATGCTTGGATAGCTAATAATTTCCGGGCGGGTTCTGCGGATTCCGGAACGCACTGTCCGGTATACAAATACGATGCTACACCCGCCGATTTTTCTCCCGTGCAAGGCGGCGGCTTACTGGGAGTCGCATTTGGAGCTGCTGTAAGTCCTGATAAAAAGTATATTTCTTTCGGGAATTTTGGCTGGGGTCCCGAATACAACAATCCGCAGGAGGGAAGTATTTCACGTTTTTATTACAAAGACGGAAGACCGATAAGTCCTTCAAACGGCTTTACTTTAGGGCTTTCGCGTGTACAAGGCATGGAATATGACATTCATGGTAATCTCTGGATGGCTTCCGTAGGCTGTCAGGAACCTTTTGCCCCTTCAAAAACCGGAGTTTATCCTTTTGAAAGTGAGCCTAGTGCCGTCGTGGTATATTTAAAGCCGAAAGATGAAGATTTTGAGAAAGGTCCAACTCCCGAACTTACCCTGATCTGTAATGAATTTCCTGTGAAAAAGTCGCCAGATTCGGATCCCGTACTTACCAAAACCCCTTATCTGAAAATATTTGATGTAACCCCCGACAACAAAGGTAATGCCTATGTTTCGTGCATCGGTAATTATGATAAAGACAATATTGATAATTGTGCCTTTTCCGCAGTCTATAAAGTGGCAATTGAAAACAATGAACTGGTCGTAAAAAACAGCTGGTTCAGTGATTTTTCCGGAAGTGCAAACAAGCAGGAGGGTTATGAATCGCTTCGTCAGGTGACCATTAATGGTGAAGGTGATGTCGTGGTAGTAGGCGTCAGCAGCGACCGTGCAACTATTCTCAGCAATGATTTATCAACCGTTAAAGGCTATTACAATGTGAATACTTATGCTCCGTGGGGAGTAAAAATCGATAAAAAGCAAACTGTATTTCTGGCCAACTTCGGACATGAAACAGATTTCAAAGAAAACCCAACCCTCGATATGCAGGGCCCTTTTGGAGTAACCATGCTTCGGGAAGCTTCAAAGCCGGAAACAGCAATGCTTCTTACAGTTCCTACAGGAGGTGCTGAAGTAACTTTGTCTAATGGAAAACCGCTCTATGGCACACAAACCAAACCCAATAAACAGAACTCAAGACTGGAACCTGTACAAATGCATTGTTATCAGCCAATTATGAGATTAACTTCAACTAATATTGATGGTGCAGGAAATCTTTGGTGCATGAACAACTGGAAACCTTCTGCCCTGGTAGATGTGCTGGATAATCCTGGAGGAGACGGTGTGGTTATTTTTCTGGGTATTGCAGAACCTGAATAATATACATCATTCTATTCAGCATCATTAAAAAGTCATCAACTGGTTTGATGGCTTTTTTATTCATTTTCTTTTTTAAAACTTACCACTTCAAATTCTCCGTCGGAGCTGTATATCTTGCAGCTTTCATCATTAAACTTATCAGGATTTTTAAGAAAATCTTCTATATATTTTGCGCTTTCGTCTGTGATAGCTGGCGTGATGATAATATGGAAATTCTGCAGTACAGATTCATCTGCTTTTTGCAATGCTTCTTTTTTATATTGTTGGGCTTCTTTATAGTTCATAAAGTGAATTTAGTTTTTTAAACAAAATCTTTCTTACCTTGTTAATGAATAAATTATGCCATAAGTTTTAATTAATAGTAAAAATTTCACATCATTTTTTATTCAGTGGATGGAATAATTATTGCCTTTTGAAAATAAACAGGAATAGACATGAAAATAGCAACTTATAATGTAAACGGAGTGAATGGGCGGCTGCCGGTTTTACTTCAATGGTTACAAGAAGCAGAGCCGGACATCGTTTGTCTCCAGGAACTGAAAGCTCCTCAAGAACGTTTTCCGATTGAAGAAATCAATAATGCCGGTTATCATGCTATCTGGAAGGGACAAAAAAGCTGGAATGGAGTTGCAATTCTTTCAAAAAATCATGAGATCGTAGAAGTTCAGAATGCTTTACCCGGTGATGATGAAGATCTGCAAAGCCGATACATCGAAGCAATTATCGATAAGATAGTGATCTGCTGTCTTTATCTTCCCAATGGAAATCCTTATCCGGGACCGAAATTCGATTATAAACTAAGCTGGATCAAAAGATTAAAAAAACGAACCGATGAATTGATAAAAATGGAGCTTCCGGCGATTATTATCGGTGATTTTAATATTATTCCGACTGCAATGGATGTATATAAACCCGAACGATGGGAAAATGACGCGTTGTACAGGATTGAAGTAAGAAAAGCGTATCAGGATCTCATGAAAAAAGGCTGGCTGGATTCTCTCCGAAACTTATATCCGGACGAAGTTATCTATACCTTCTGGGATTACCTGTACAAAGCCTATGACCGGAATGCAGGCATAAGACTGGATCATATTTTATTAAGCCCATACCTTGCTCCCCGCCTGAAATCGGGCGGTGTGGATAAACATGTGCGAGGCTGGGAAAAGAGTAGTGATCATGCTACTGTCTGGATAGAACTGTCTAAATAATCTAGTTGGAGTAGACCGATTTATTCTGAAACACATTCATTCCTTCGATTTTGTTGTTTTTCATGTTATAAATGATTTCAACAGTAAAATAAGAAACTTCATACAATACATATTTTAAAGTATCGGAAATTGTTTCATTCATCACACGGCCTTCATTGATCACAACATCACATTGCTCCTGATTGGGTAGATTTTTAAAATCATAGTAAGAAATATTCATAGCTTTTTAATTTTTATAGTTTAATTAATAAGACTTATGCAATTTAGTTACCAATATATTTTTTATTACATAATTTTAACATTAAGTTTTCCACAATATACATTTTTCGGTTCCAATATTTTAAGATAAGATTTTAAAGCATTAAAGCTATGCTTAAAATACTGATAATCATGTGACCAGAATCATAAGAAAGTTAATGTAAATCATTTTAAAAATGATGCAATTATTATTGAAATGCACTAACTTTACTATACAGCACAAGTTCCCTTCTAAAAGAATAATATATGTATGATTTCAAGATATCCGGACTCACAGACCAGCAGGTAATTTCCTCAAGAAAAGAACATGGATACAACAGGCTCGAATACAAAAAGGAAAATCCTTTTCTTCGTTCCCTGAAAGGAATTATCAAAGAACCGATGGTGATTTTACTGCTGATCGCCTCTTTTTTATATTTTAGTAATAATCAATTCGATGACGGATTATTTCTTGCCTTTGCCATCATCCTGGTTTCAGCCATTTCTTTATATCAGGAATCCAGAAGCCGCAACGCCCTTGAAAAACTGAAAACATTTACCCAGCCGAGCTGCAAAGTGATCCGAAATGGAGCTGTACAACAGATCAAAACAGAAGATGTAGTGGTGGGAGACAGCATCATGATAGAAGAGGGAGACCTCATCACTGCAGATGGAATCATCGTGCATTCCAACGATTTTTCTGTTAATGAATCGATACTTACCGGAGAATCTTTTTCTGTGTATAAAGATAAAAATTCCGAAGACCATCTCGTGTATTCCGGAACCATCGTCGCAAGTGGGCTCGCCATAGCTGCGGTAACAGAAATCGGCAACAAAACCAAACTTGGAAAAATAGGGAAAAGCCTTGAAAATATTAAAGATGAAAAAAGCCCTCTGGAAATTCAGATCAATGATTTTGTAAAGAAAATGGTGATTGTAGGATCTGTCGTTTTCGCAGCAGTCTGGATCATGAATTATTTACGATCTCATGAAGTAATAGACAGTCTGCTAAAAGCTCTCACACTGGCCATGAGCATCCTGCCGGAAGAAATTCCCGTTGCGTTTACAACATTCATGGCACTGGGATCGTGGCGCCTGATGAAAATGGGAGTGATTGTAAAACAAATGAAAACCATAGAAACACTCGGTAGCGCCAGTATTATCTGTACCGATAAAACCGGAACTCTCACCGAAAATGAAATGACTTTGGCCAATCTTTTCGTCATTTCTACCCAGAAAGAATTACAACCCGATGAAATATCCACCACAGAAGAAAAAAAACTGTTGGAAATCGCAATGTGGGCGAGTGAACCAATCCCTTTCGATCCTATGGAAAAGGCATTGCATGAGGCTTATGGAAAGCATTTTCCTGAAGATATGCGTCCCTGTTTTAAAATGGTTCATGAATATCCCCTTGATGGCAAACCACCCATGATGACCCACATTTTTGAAGATAAGGAAGGAAACAGAATCATTGCTGCCAAAGGTGCTCCGGAAGCATTTATGGAAATCTCGAACCTTAATCATGATGAAAAAGAAAATATAAGAATAGCTATCAAACGTTTTACAACTCAGGGTTACAGGGTATTGGGAGTAGGAGTTTCAGAGCTTTCAGGGAATAATTTTCCTGAGCACCAGCAGGATTTTATATTTGATTACAAAGGTCTCGTTGCATTCTATGATCCGCCAAAGAAGAATATCCCAGATGTACTGAAAGATTTTTACCAGGCTGGAATTTCTGTGAAAATAATCACTGGTGACAACTCAGATACTACTATGGCAATAGCCCGGCAAATAGGATTTCAGGGGCATGAAAAAAGCATTACAGGAGAAGACCTGATGAAAATGCAGGATGCTGAATTTCAGGATTGTGTAAAGAAGATCAATATTTTTACCAGAATGTTTCCGGAAGCTAAACTCAGAATCATAAAAGCCTTGAAGGCAGAAAAAGAAATTGTAGCAATGACCGGCGATGGTGTCAATGACGGTCCCGCCCTGAAAGCCGCCCACATCGGTATCGCCATGGGAAAAAAAGGCACTGAGATTGCCAAACAAGCCGCCTCCCTGATCTTAGTAGACGATGATCTTGCTAAAATGACACTTGCCATATCAATGGGGAGAAAAATCTATTCTAACCTGAAAAAAGCAATACAATATATTATTTCTATTCATATTCCGATTATTCTGACGGTTTTTGTACCGTTGACTTTAGGCTGGATTTATCCCAACATTCTGACACCTCTTCATGTTATTTTCCTTGAGCTGATCATGGGACCGACCTGTTCCATTATCTATGAAAACGAACCTATAGAAGAGAATATAATGCATCAAAAACCAAGACCTTTTACCACAACTTTTTTTAATGCAAAAGAATTAATAACGAGCATCATACAGGGATTTTGCATTACAGCCGGAGTTTTGTTTATTTATAAATACGCAGTGGCAGAAGGATTTAATGAAAATATAGTGAGAACAATGGTTTTCAGTACCCTTATCACAGCTAATATTTTTCTTACTTTAATTAACCGTTCTTTTTATTATTCTGTAATCACAACCCTGAAGTACAGAAACAGGCTTGTACCGCTTATTATTTCAGTTACCATCCTCATTGTAGCTATTATGATCTATGTTGAACCTTTGGCTGTATTTTTCGGTTTTGAACCATTACATTCTGCTCAATTATTTACCTGCTGCTTAGTCGGTTTTCTGTCTGTTATTTGGTATGAAATTGTAAAATTAATTAAGAGAATGAAACTTAATAAAGAAAAGTAAGAAGGAAAGTCTTATAACTTCAGGCCGTCCATCATTGGGATAAACAGCCAGCACAATAAAGAAATGA
>CBFGVN010000144.1:0-7938 GCA_965651845.1 uncultured Chryseobacterium sp.
GATTATAATCCTTAATCAGCTTTAATAAGGCTTCAGCGGCGAAAGTTGCCGCATCTTCATGCACATCCGGAAATCCCATTTTGTGCAAACCCAAACCTTTTTCCAATTTTGCAGGTTCTATTCCTCTTTTTTCTGCTAAATCTTTAATTTCCAAATATAAAGAAGGTACATAATAGCTCGCGGCTTCAATTCCAAAAGTCATATTATTAATTTTTATACGAATTTAAAAAATGTAAACGTTTAATCTTATATGATTTTTGATAAATTTTTAAATATTTTTGAATAGCACAATTCCACTTGAAAAAGACATCCCTAAAAGAGATGTCTTAATGTAAATATTAATTAAAGCTTAAATTTTTTGAGGTTTTTAATTTTAATTTTTAATCATTTTAAACGTATCTGTTCCACGATCTGTTTTTCCGGAAATAATATACATTCCTTTATTTAATGCAGAAACATCCACACTTCCTTTTTCTGAATTCGTCTTCTCAGTCTGAATTTTTCTTCCGTTTGCATCATAAATATTAATTTCGTTAATTGTCTCCCCTCCAATATAATTTAAAGTATTTTTTATCGGATTTGGGTAAAATTTAACGGTTGATTTAGAAGCACTTAAAACATCATTAACACTTAGAACATCATTGCTGATTGTCACATTATCAATTAATGTAGAATATCCCTGAGCATTTTCACACTCGATGGCAACCTGGTAAATGTTCGGAGGCATACCGATATTCCCGAAAAAATACCATGAATTAAACGGTGGCTGGAACCCCATCAAAGTACTCCAAGGATCGTTTGCAGACATCCGATAGTAGATTCTCACCCAGTTTGCGTTTCCGTTTTGCTGTGGATTGATAAGGTAAAAACTTACTTTTGGAGAAGAAAGAGCCGAAGAATTCAGTGGCGGGCTTACCAGTTTTGTTTTGTCGGCACTTGAGGAATTGGCCGGAAAATTCGCAAATTTTGTTCCTCCGAAAGCCGTTATTCCCGGGCTTCCCGTTGTTGCGGACGAAGCGAAGGTCCAAACCATGTTATTGGTTTCATAAATCTGCGTCCAGCTCGATCTTGTAGGAGAATTGTCTTCAAATGTTTCTGTCCAGGGAAAGGAAGTAACCTGAGCTTTTGCACCTATTGACAAAAAAGCCAATATTGCCGGTAAAAAGTACCGATTTTTTAAGTTTTTAGAAAATAGAATTGTTTTCATTGAATAAAATTTAATATGTTAATTTCACAACAAAATTAAAATTATAAAATCAAATAATCAATATTTCAACAATATATTTAAATTAAATTTAACAAAACAAAGATTTTACAATAAAAATAACCGTTATAAAAATAACGGTTATCATATTTTTTAAATAATTATTTTAAATTGAAATTTATTTAAAATCTTCGATCGCTTTATTAATAGCATCAATTTGTTTATTAATGCTGGCAGCGCTTTGAGGATTTTGTTTCAATAGCTCCATTTTTTTATTTAAACCATCTTTCAGCATCTGAGTTATCATCATTTTTGCCTGTGGATTTTCACCGATCTGTCCTTTAGCCTGACCCAGCATTTTTGTGATGCTTTCTGTAGCTTTTGCGTTATCTGAAGTCATGATCCAATTATATCCCTCTTCCGCAGCTTTCCCTAATTCAGGATTCTGGAATTTGATGAAAGGATAAAATGCCGCCACCTGAGCGATGTTAGACATTTGAGATGTTACTTTATTTTTAACGATAATTGGTACCAATTTCTCCAATAAATTGTCCGGAGCACCATCCAGATCAATTTTATCAGCGTAGGCGTTGGCTTTTGCAGGATCTACTGCTATCACTGCGCTTACAGAGCTTGCTTTCACTGCATTAGAAACTGCATTTATTCCTTTTTCGAAAATCAGCATGTATTTTTTGTCATTGGTTTTTGCCAATGCGGAAATTGCCGCTGCCTGAACCAATGTTTTCGGATCGTTTGCTGCCAACTTTTCAACATCCGAACCAAGAGCCTTCAATTGTTCTGCATTAGACAGATCCATTAATTGTAAAGCTTTAATTCTTGTTCTGAAGAATGGATCTTTCATCGCAGCCGCGAGCAATTTTGTCGCTGCCGGATTTTTTCCTACCTGATCTTTAATTCCGTTCAAAGCATTGTATTTGCTTTTGAATTCTTTAGATCCCATGAACTGCATCAGATACTGTTCAGGCGTTTTCGTATCCGTAATATCTGCCAGTAAAACACCGTCTGCGTTGATATTTACCAGATCAGCATTTTTAGAAACATCAAAATTAAATGTATTTTTTGCCTTAGCATCTAACCAAACATTATATCTTTTTGGCTTACCATTGTCGTAAACATCGATTGCCAAAGGAAACTGAAATGGCTGATCCTGAGTCTGCTCAATCGTAACGGCAATTTGTTTTTTAACGGGTTCAAAAGTATAAGAATAATTGATTTTCGGATTTCCGCTTCCGAAATACCATTGATTGAAGAACCAGTTGAGATCTTTTCCTGAAACTTTTTCAAAAGACAATCTTAGCTGATGCGCTTCTGCATTCTGGTATTCATTTGTTTTTAAATAATCCTGCATTCCTGCAAAAAAGGCGTCATCACCCAGATAATTTCTCAACATGTGAAGAATTCCCCCACCTTTTTGATAGGTCACTAAATCAAAAACATCTTCACGGGAATCATAATCGAATCTCACTAAATCTTTTTTAAAATCCGCAGGATTGTGAATGTACATTCCTACATCTTTCATCTGATGATAATCTGCCTGATCTTTTCCGTATTTATATTCGTTCCAAAGGTATTCTGAATAGTTGGCGAAAGATTCGTTTACCGTAAGATTACTCCAGCTTTCCGCGGTAACCAGATCTCCAAACCAGTGATGGAATAATTCGTGAGCAATGGTATCTTCCCAGGTATTTTCATCGATCAATTGTCCCGGCTTTTGAAGAATGTCGCTTCCGTGCAATGTTGCAGTGGTATTTTCCATAGCACCGCTTACATAATCTCTTCCGGAAATCTGTGCATATTTTGCCCAAGGATAATCGTAGCCCATTTTTTTAGAGAAAAACTCCATCATTTCAGGGGTATTTCCGTAAATCTGCTTTGCGTAAGGCTCATATTCTTTTTCGATATAATAATCTACCGGAATATTTCTCCATTTATCTTTTACGATGGCATATTCACCCACACCCATAAAGAAAAGATAAGTTGCATGTCTCTTATCCATTACCCAATGATCTGTTCTCAAACCGTTGGCTTCCTTTTGAGAATCTTTTAAAATACCATTTGAAAGCGTTACATATTTATCAGGAACCGTCATGTAAATTTCCTGAGTTGTTTTTTGGTTTGGCTTATCGATAGTCGGGAACCATGCGGAAGAAGATTCCGTTTCACCCTGTGTCCAGATTTGTGTTGGCATATCTGGATCTTTTCCCTGAGCATTAATGAAATACAATCCTTTTGCATCATTAATTGCGGCACTTCCCTGCTGCTTTACTTCATTCGGACGGGAGGTATATTTAATGTAAACCGTATAATCCTGATTTTTCTGATAGGTCTTATCTAAAGTAATTTTTAATACATCATCTTTGTAATCATATTTTAAAGAAGACTTTTTACCATTGTTATCCAAAGCTACTTCATGAATCAGCATACCTTTTGCGTCCAATGTCAATTCGTTGGTAGGATAGAAAAAAGGAGCGGCCGTAAGCCATTCTTCTCCGTTCATCTGTTACCTTTGATAATCGAAATTTACTTTTAATTTGGTATGTTTAAGTTCCGTCACTTTCGTATGAGTGGCTCTGTACACCTTTTCTCTGCCTGAAGTTTCGGTTTGCGCTGCTGCATTTGTGGAAAAGAAAATCCCACCCAAAAGAGCAATCGATAAAATGGCTTTTTTCATTATTATTTTAGAATTATTTTTTTGTTAAAATGTCAAAAATATCATTAACCAATGTTTCATAATCTCCTTTTTTGAACTGTTCTTTTGTTTTTGCAAAAGCTTTTTTCAGTTCGCTTTCAGGATTTTCTTCATCAATAATTTCTACGGAATCCACCCCTTTCATCTGAAGAATTGCATTTTTCAAAGCTTCGAGATCGGCAGTTTTATCGGTATTTATTTTTAAGTGTTTCATTTTTATTCTTTTGTGAAGATGTTTTTTGTTCCTCCCTGCATAATTACGAACTGATTTTTTGCTGGGAAAAATTCGATAACAATTCCGGCTCTATCGAATTTAAAGGTTGTTTGAGAAGTAGCTTCCAACGGGAAATCACTTTGACCCGTTGCCTGCGCCATCAATTTTTTATCCTTAATGAAAATATTAATTTTTAAAGGAATATCTTTTGAGGAATATGTTCCTACAAATTTCTGAAGATCAGCTTCCGGAATTTCCAAAGTTTTGAAGCTTGGCATTTCAAAATCCTTTCCTGTAGCGGTTTCCAGCATTTTGATGGAAATTTCGTTGGTATCCATATCCGATTGATTTGTGCTAAAAGCAGCTGCTACTTTCAGATCCGGAAAATAAAATAATGCCGAGCTGAATTTATCAATACCGCCGGTATGACCAAATCCCCAACTATTTTCGAAAGGAACTTTCAATAATCCATAACCGTAATTGTCTGCAAAATTATTCATTTCTGTCAGGCTAGTTTTAGTAATCAATTTACCGTTTTCGAGACCTATAATAAATTTTAAAAGCTCTGTAGGCGTTGAAACAATACTTCCCGCCCCGCCCGGAACACTCATATCCGTTTCCGACGAAACTTCATATTTCCCGTTGGTAAACTGGTAAGATTTCGCCTGATTTTTCGATGTATCGATTTTTCCTCCGACTTCCGTTAATGTTAGTTTTAAAGGTCTTGAGATTTTTTATTTAATTAATTCTGCATAGGATTTTTTATAAACTCTTTCAAGAATATAACCAAGTAAAATATAATTTGAATTGCTGTATTCAAACTTTATTCCCGGATTAAAATCGCTTTTATATTTTTTAATGATATTGATTAAATTATCCTGTGTCTGAGGGGTTGTATTGTATTGCCAATATTCCGCCTCGTTGGTAAGATTGTGAATTCCTGTTCTATGCTGCAATAGATTTTCGATGGTAATTTTATTGGCATTAGGAATTTCAGGATAAAAATCTGATAATTTTGTTTGTAAAGAAAGCTTTTTGTCTTCCACTGCTTTTATCACCAAAACGGCTGTAAAAGTTTTGCTGATCGAGCCAATTCGGTACTGTGTATTCATATTGGCTTTCTGTTGTTTTTCCACATCAGAAAACCCCACTACTTTCAGGAAAGTCGGTTGATCCTTATCCGCGAAAGCAAAACTTCCCATCACTTTATGATGTACAAACAGGGAATCCAGATAATTTCCGAGTTTTTCCCTTATATTATTCTGAGAAAAAGCAACGCTTGAAATGCTGATTGCAGAAAGAAAAAGTAACTTTTTAAACATATTACTGAGATTTAATCAATAGGTTGAAAAAACTCAATGAATGTTACAAAAAAAGTGAAGTTTTGAGCTTCACTTGTATTCTTTTATATTTAAGTCTAATTATCAAAAAAATAATCTCCAAGTTTGTCATTCCGTAGGAATCTCGGCAAAATAATTCAAAGCTTAGCTTAGATTCCTACGGAATGACAAACTGAATGAATAACTTTTCTTATTTAAATTTTAAATCGCAACAGGCGCTTTAATCCCCAGATGCGGATCATAATTTTCCAATGTAAAATCTTCAAAATCGAAGCCAAAAATATCTTTAATTTCAGGATTCAATTTCATTGTAGGAAGCGGTCTCGGATCTCTTGAAAGTTGTTTTTGAACCTGTTCAAAATGATTATTATAAATATGAACATCTCCAAAACTGTGAACATAATCCCCAACTTCCAGATCACAAACCTGCGCGACCATCATCAATAGCAATGCATAGCTTGCAATATTGAACGGCACTCCCAAGAAAACATCCGCACTTCTCTGATACAATTGCAGAGACAATTTTCCGTCCGCCACATAAAACTGGAATAATGCATGGCAGGGAGCCAAAGCCATATTAGGGATTTCTGCAACATTCCACGCAGAAACGATAAGCCTTCTGGAATCGGGATTTTTCTTGATCTGATCAATCACTTCTGTAATTTGGTCTACTACTTTTCCATCTGCTCCGTTCCAGCTTCTCCATTGAGCTCCGTAAACAGGTCCTAAGTCACCGTTTTCATCCGCCCATTCGTCCCAGATAGAAACGCCGTTGTCTTTCAGGTATTTGATGTTTGTATCTCCTTTTAAAAACCAAAGCAATTCATAAATAATTGATTTTAAATGCACCTTTTTTGTTGTCACCAAAGGAAAACCTTTCGACAAATCATACCTCAGCTGATACCCGAAAACACTTCTCGTTCCTGTTCCCGTTCTGTCGGTTTTGTCTGTTCCATTGTCTAAAATATGCTGTAAAAGGTCTAAGTAATTTTGCATTTTAAAATTGGGTTTTATGATATCTTTCGGGAGCCGAAACTTAAAAAAGATAAATTAATATGGCAAGTTCAATACATCATAATAATTATGCGAAAATACAAAATTCTCTTGATCGCCAAATAATTCTAACACTTCTTTTTTTTTAACAGCTGAGATATTATTAGATAAAATCGCTTTATATGATGACCATTTATAATATTCAACTTTTGACACTAACCCATGTTTTACAGGATTGTTATGAATGTACAAAATTGCCTGTCGTAAATATTTTTCATCTGTAATTCTCTTTCTTTCAAATGGTTTTTCGAATAAACTGCCTGTTCTGCAATATTGTTTATTCACTGCTTGTGTGTAAGCATTAAAAAAGTGTGAAAATTGTCTTGAAGGATCAATTGATTTTGGTTTATTTATCGTTGAAAAATCATCATAAGAAATTTTATTTTCTTCTTTTAATTTAATTAAAAAATGGAAATGATTTTTTAATAAGCAATAAGCATAAATTTCACCAATAGGAACAATATATTTATTTAATAATTGTAAAAAATAATGATAATTTCTTTCTTCGAAAAAAATCATTTCACTATTATTTCCCCTGTTATAGATATGATAAAAATGACCTAATTCTAAGGTTTCTATTTTCATTTGTGTGTTTTTAAGGCAACCCTTTCAGAGTTTGAAACTCTGAAAGGGTTTACAAATATAGCTTTTATTTTTACCAGATTTCCTCTATGATTTGATTTATATGATTAATAGAAAAATTTTTCCCCGATTGTAATCCCATCATCGTTTTTACTAAAGGTGATTCTACTGAAACCGTCATGATTCGTTGGTTATCAACAACGATTTCTCCGATGGATGCCGCGATATAAAATAAGCCTTTATCTGTTTTCACCAAAGCTCCGTTTTGTACTTTAGGTGAAGGTTCTGAGGTAATTTTCTGGATTAATGTTTGCTGATTTAAAGCTTCATTCAATTGTCTCTGAAGATTGTTGATCTCCTGCTGAAGCATTTCCCGGCCGGTTTCATATTTGTCTCCCATCGAGCTTTTCGTATCGTTATTTGAAGCCCTGGTTTCGGCGATAAGATGTTCAAAACTTTGAATTTTTTCCGTGATTTTATTTCTTGTAAATTCTAATACTTTCGATTTATTCATGATTTTAGCATAGCAATTTTTGTGGCCATATTACTATATTATAATTTTAGCCAAAATTTAAAAGATTTAGAATTTCATTTTTCGAAAACTGCGTAATCTGAAACTTTGAAGTTGAAATCCTTTCCATCGTCAAAATTTCTTTTTGCTCTATCGAATACATTACTGAAGATTCCTGATAAATGTTCATCTTCAATACTGAAATTCACTGGTTCTTTGGACATATTTAATACTACTAAGACCTCATCTTTCCCATTTTTTCTGACGTATGCTAAAATTTTATCGTTGGCAGTCGTGTTTAAAAGATAAGTTGTGACATTTGCA
>CBFGVN010000145.1:0-7921 GCA_965651845.1 uncultured Chryseobacterium sp.
CAAGCCGTCGGGCGATTATTCTCATTCAATTCCATAGATAATGGAATATTAGCCGATGCCTGATAGACCATCGAGGAACCTTTTGCATCTCCAATTTTTTCTTTTGGTTTTTCGCCGGGAGGCAGATAGTAGTATCCGGATTTTCCGAGGTACTCTGTTTTGAAATTTATTTCCTGTGCTTCTCCTTGTAGATATAGCAATGTTCCCAACGTTGTTAATAATAATGACTTTAGTTTCATTTGATTTTTAATTTTATGTTTACGATAATTTCAATTTTTGTTAATTGTGAATCTCAGAAGCAAGAGAACGAATAAAAGAATAGAAAGGATAGAGAAGTAATCAGCGAAGCCCTGTGGTATATTACCCGGTTTTACTGCGGAATTTGTACGCAGGTTATATTGTAAAACTACCCACACTACCGCCAAAAGTCTATTTTATTTTTTAAACTTTTCATATTACCAGTCAAGCGATAATTGATAGACCTGCACCAACAAGTAACAGGTTCTCTTGTACGGATAATTGTGTAGAAAAAAATTAGCGGACCTATTGCGAAAGCAAATCTCAGAGTGTTCTTTCTCATGTTCTGAAGTTTTTAAAATTTTGATTGCTATTTAAATTCTGAACAAAAGAACAATACCCGGAGCGATTAAGAACTGAGGAAACGATAAGCTTTAGAATCTAATACATGAAATGCATTACTAAAGGGATGGAATTTTTAGCATCAGGTTATTCTACAATGCCATCCATCCATTTCAGAAAGTCCGGGACACGGACCCGACTCACTAAAACTTCATGTGGGCATACAGGGGAAAAAGAAAGTTTCAGACGGCTGTTGAAATATTTAGCAACATTCTTAATAGCTTTTACATTCCCAATACAATTACGTGATACTCGAAAAAATAAAATGCTGTCAAGCAGGTGTTCCAACTGGTCTAAGGTATAATTAATGATATATCGCTTATCGTTGAATGTGTGCAGGAAAACAACCCCGCCCTCACTATAGAAATGAGCGATATCTTTATTTTCTATATAATGATAGTTTTCTCCTTTAGAGATCAGAAATCGGTTTTTGGTCCTGGGAGATAATAGCTGTTCATAATTTTTAGGTCTGGTTTTATAAGAATCACTATGAAAGATCTTTTCGAACTTTATCAGTGCGGCTTCTAGCTCATTCTCATTAAATGGTTTGAGCAGGTAGTCAATACTGTTCAATTTAAATGCTTTAATTGCATGTTCATCATAAGCAGTTGTAAAGATAACCGGTGTGGTAACCTCAATGTGATTGAATATCTCGAAGCAGTTACCGTCCGCAAGACGTATGTCCATAAGAATTAAATCTACAGCAGAAGTTTTCAAAAATTCGATCGAATCAATCACTGTTTTAGTTTGTTTCAACAAATCATAATCAGGCCTTAATTTGGTGATCATACGTTTCACTTCTTCATATGCGAAGCGTTCATCTTCAACAATCAGGTATTTCATGACTTTATATAGGGAATCTTAACAGTAAACACTTGTGGGGCATGTTCCACAATAACATCTTTACCGTATAATTTATACTGTTGTGTAATATATTTGAGTCCGATTCCGCCTTTCTCAACATCGTTGGATGGCTGGATATTGTTTTCGACGGTTATATAGTTGCTGTCTACACTAATTTTAATATTCAAAAGTGATTCCTCCGTTGCTTTATTATGCTTAAAGGCATTCTCTATCAATAACTGTAAAGTGAGGGGAATAATCTTATGCTGTTCAGAGGGTGATATTTTATGTACCGTAAAAGTAAAAGCGTTTTCAAATCGCATTCTCATCAGGAAGATATACGAATCCAAAGCGTCCAATTCTTCGGAAACGGATACCACCGGCTGTTGACTGAGTGACAGTACATAGCGGTAGGTTTTCGAGAGCGCTTTGGTAAACTTATTGGCATTGTCCTGATTTATATATATTAAAGAAGATAACACATTCAGTGAATTAAAGAGGAAATGGGGATTGATCTGCGACCTCAGTGTTTCGTGCTGAAAAAGCAATACTCTACGTTTCGCGGTTTCGGAATCGGCGATTGCTTTTTGTTCGGACTGGAAGTAATAAATCAGCTCAAACGACAGCAGAATCGGTATATTATTCGTCATTGCAAAAGCAAATTTGACCAAAAAAGAAGGTAATCCTTCTTCTGAAATCAGCAAAACGTCATATATCAAATAATTGAATGTCCATAAAATAAGCAGACATATAACCACCAGCCCCGCAATATCGGCCAGAATACGATATAGAATATTTTTAGAATATGGCAGATGTTTATTCAGAAAACTGAGTAAAAGGAAATCCGCTATACACATGCTAACAATTACCAGATAATGCGAAAACAGTTGGATATGAAAATGGTCCCATAGATCTTCCCTCATCAGAATGATGCTAAACAACATCTGGCACAAAGCGTAAATCAGTGTGGAAGAGAAAAAAATAAGCAGTTTTTTTATACCTAATTTTTTAATTTGAATCATCTCCCAAAAATAAAATTTTCATTTGAGGTTCCTGACAAATCTCTCATGTTTCTGATGAACTTCATTATTTGAACAATGAATTTAATAATATGACATCTTTATATGCATTTTCGGTTATATGATATTCTGTTTTTTCCGTTTAGATAGTAGGATCCCAGAAATATGGTACACAGTTCGATGATTCGGGACTTTATCCTGTTGAGAACATAGAGGAGACGATCTGTCTACGCAAGGAACTTGGACTTAGTCCTTATGATGATGAAAAAGATCGCAAGGGCATTGGCCTCTAAGACGACTAAGAATGATCTGCATCGTGGTAAAAAGGAATTTAATCGTTGGAGGAAGAAAGTAGGATGGATAAAATGAAAATCTCAGACATCCGGAACCAGCAGTTTTTCGGCAGTATTTGGCTACCTGGAATACATGTATTTAAGGGGAAATATCTCCGGAAATAAAATAGGCTTATCCAGAAGAGTTCTTCTGTGTGTATGATTATTTGTTGTTTGTAAATATCACAATTTGAAGGGTATTTACAACGATCTTCAAAAAAAATAAAATTTATATTGGAACGAAAGGTTTAATATATTAACTTTGTCCTATGCCAAGAAATAAAGAATTTGATTACGATGAGAAGTTGGTGACAGCACGAAACCTCTTTTGGAAGAAAGGGTATAATGCAACCACTATGAATGATCTGGTGGATACTTTGGCGATCAACCGGAGCAGCCTGTATCTGGCGTATGGCAATAAACACGACCTTTTTTTAAAGTCACTGGCCAACTATATCCAGCAAAAGGACAGGCAGTATGGCCAGGCGGCTAAGAAAAGTAAAAAGCCTTTAGAGGCTATCCGTCATATCATTCTTTCGGTAACCGCGTCAGCGATCCAAGATACTAACTGTCTGTTCACTAATTCCGTATTTGAACTGGCTACAACGGATGCTGAAGTAAGCGATATGCTAAGAAAACAGACACTCAAAGCTATAGACCTATTTGAGCAGCTGTTGAACCAGGCTAAAGAAGATGGCTCGCTTAAATCATCCAAAGAGCCGCGTGCGCTTGCACATTTTTTAGTGTCCGGGCTGGTCTCGATTTACAATACACAAATTTTGTTTGCTGATTCAGGACTAACCAAACAGACAGCAGAAATTTTAATAAGTTCTATTAACCCCTAATTTTTTTGCCTTATTTTGGAACGATAGGTTTAATATTATTATGAAAAAGAAAGCTCACCAAAATCCAATTGCACAGCAATCGGCCTCCTTCATCAAACGTATATTACCAATTGCGTCCCTTGCACTGATATCACTCTCATGTAACCAAAGCAACCAACAATCGCATGAGATGAAAAAAACCAGTGCATCAGACAATAATTTCAAAACCGAAACATTCCAGGAGATAGGCTTTTTGGGCCAGGTCAAAAAAAGAGAATGGAACAGTTTTCTTCAGGCAGTACAGAACAACATCAGGTATTCACGCCGGGAAGCCCGCAACATTTCCTTTAGTCTGTACCAGCCCGAAGACGGCAGTTTGCAGCCCATCTGGTTTGAGCGCTTCAAAGATAAGGCTGCGCATAATTACCATAAAGAGCAGGGTTATTTTAAAAACGCCATCAATGTTATCCAGCGGTCCCTGGCAGGAGAAGCACATTCTATTTCACTCAAAGTGGTGAACGGGCTATCAGCAATCACGCCTAAGGCCGCAGATAAACCTAACGACGCCCGCCATGTTATCGTGCTATACGATGTCAAACCCGAAAAACGCACAGCATTCATTGATGCTATGGCCGCAGCTGCACCATTATGGCGCAGTGCGCAGGGAAACCTCGAATTTAATCTGTATGCGTATGCAGATGATCCAAACAAATTTGTTCTTATTGAAGGCTGGCAAACGGTAGCAGACCATGAGGCGCAGCTTAAGCAGGACCACATAAAGCTGCTAAATAGCGCAACTAAAGATTTTTTTGTCTCGAATCCTATGGACAGCCGCTGGGTCGTTAAGGATATATCACAGTAAAACTGAATATCAACAATTCATTTAATATAATTATATGCAAACTATCAAATTAAACAACGGTATCGAGATGCCACTGATAGGTCTGGGCGTTTTCCAGATACCTGACTTAAAAGAATGTGAACAAACGGTACCAAGTGCCATCAAAGCGGGCTACCGACTGATTGATACGGCCTCTCTTTATCAAAATGAATCAGCTGTAGGTAATGCTATCAAAAAAAGTGGTGTCCCGCGCGAAGAACTCTTCATTACTACCAAGCTTTGGGTGCAGGATGCCGGTTATGAAAAAACCAAAATAGCGTTCCTAAAGTCGCTGGACAAATTACAGCTCGAGTACATTGACATGTACTTGCTTCACCAGTCCATGGGCGACTACTATGGCTCGTGGCGTGCTATGGAAGAACTGTACAGGGAAGGTAAGATCAGGGCCATTGGGATCAGCAACTTTTTCCCTGACCGTGTGGTAGACTTTATTGCACATAATGAGATTTTACCTGTCGTGAACCAAATTGAGATCAATCCTTTCTATCAAAGAGCTGCTGAGCATGAACTGTTGAAGAAAAACAATATCGTCACACAATCCTGGGCATCTTTTGCTGAGGGAAAAAATGACATTTTTAGCAATGAAATACTGACCCATATTGGCCAGAAGTATGGTAAATCCGTTGCGCAGGTTACCCTACGCTGGCTCGTGCAACAAGGCATTGGCGTGATCCCGAAATCCGTGCGTGAAGAACGCATGGTCGAAAACTTCAATATTTGGGATTTTGAACTGAGCGCGGAAGATTTGAATGCGATCGACACACTGGACACCGGCAAAAGCGTCTTCTTCGACCACCGCGACCCTGAAACCGCAGAATGGCTGACCAAACTGACGTTTTAAATAATAAAATAATTATCAATCAATAATATGAAACATAGTAAACTGGGAGCACTTGAAGTGAGCCGTATCGGCTTGGGTGCTATGGGAATGTCTGCCTATTATACCATGGGTGAAAAAAACGATGCAGAATCGATAAAGACCATCCACAGGGCGATTGACCTCGGTGTGACCCTTATTGACACTGCCGAGGTATATGGGCCGTACACCAACGAAGAACTTGTAGGCAAAGCCCTTAAAGGCAAAAGGGAACAGGTGGTGCTGGCTACCAAATTCGGCGTAATATCCCACCGCAAAGGCGGCATTAACGCTTTGGACAGCAAACCTGAAAATATCCGCACAGCGGTAGAGGGTTCACTTAGACGCCTGCAGACCGATTACATCGATCTTTATTACCAGCATCGGGTTGATCCCAATACACCCATTGAAGATACTGTGAATGCGCTTGCACAGCTGGTAAAAGAAGGCAAAATAAGGCATATTGGACTTTCAGAGGCGGGCGCTGCCACCATTCAAAGGGCGCATGCCGTGCATCCCATTGCAGCACTGCAAAGTGAATACTCGCTTTGGGCACGCGATTTGGAGCGTGATATATTGCCGCTGCTGCGCCAACTTGGCATCGGCCTTGTGCCGTATTCTCCCTTGGGCAGGGGTTTCCTTACAGGCCAGATTAAATCTTTAAATCAGATCTCTGATGACGACTGGCGTAAAACTAATCCGCGGTTTAGTACCGAGAATTTTTCAAAAAATTTGCAGATTGTGCGGGAGGTGGAGGCTATTGCTTCCGAGATTAGTGCAAAACCCAGCCAGGTAGCCCTTGCCTGGCTCCTGGCACAAGGTAATGACATCGTGCCCATTCCAGGAACAAAGCGCGTCAAACGCATAGAAGAAAATGCAGGGGCTGACAACCTCGAACTTAGCCAGGCTCATATCGAAAAGTTAAACCAACTGGCACCTGCCGCAGGACAGCGGTATGACGAGGGCAATATGAAGGCGATAGAAAAGTGAACTATAAGAGAATACAGGGGCTAGTGGTGGATCAGGACATGTTAAGTACATCCACATAAGTGATAACAATGCAAATTGTTTAGAGAATTACTGTCTGTCCGTTATCCCGATGGGTAATGGATTTTTGAAAATACTGCCCGTTTCTCACCTGGATATTAACAATGGCGGCGTTATCGCTTTTTAATTCATGTTAAAAAGGGCTCGCCACAGCAGGAAAAGGGTAAATGTATCAGTAGGTTATCCTATGGCTGTCGGAAAGTTCAGTAACATGGGGCATTTGACCGGAACGGAACTTTGCATATAACTCCTGAAGCTCACTCTCTTCATCAGATATAAACGGCCCCCTCCTAAAGATATCGTAACCTTGAGGCTGTGCAGCGTAGAGGACAAATATACTTAAGGCATTAGAGCCTTTAACTTTCAGATAACTTTCGGTAGTTTGTGCCGGTTTGTCGAGCCAAACGGTCTGGTTACTGCGAATTAAAGACTCGTCTTCTCCTATATAAACAGAGCCATTCAGCATGTAGATGAGCACATTATAATTGGAGGGTAAGGGAATTTCCAGTTCGTCTTGGGTTGCAAGTGTACAGTGAAGGATCAGCGTGGGCACTTCGGTATGAAGCGGAGAAGAAAGGCCAAACGCTTTTCCGCTGTAAACAAGGACTTCAGATCCACCAAACTGTAGAGCAGGAACTGATATCTTTGAAATTTTTTGCCACTTAGGTTCGATCCATATCTTATCTTTTGGAAGCTTTATCCACAACTGCAGAACCCGCAGCTTAACACTGCTTTTTATTTCTTCAGTATGGACAACGCCGCTGCCGGCTGTCAACCATTCCAAATCCCCAGTTGCTGAACCATGTTTCCCAATGCCTGTTTCGCCTTCCAATACCAAAGTTGCTATCTCGAACCCGGCATGGGGGTGTGCCCCACCCACCACTTCATTTCCCGGCAGGTCTAAATGGTCATCCATCAGCAAGATGAAAGGGTCTGTCTGTTTCGGTGCAGTGCCATCTACGACATTCACAGCTATATGGCCTTTACCCAAAAATCCAGGGCTCGCCTGTGGAGTTTTTATCATTGTTACTCTACGATTGATCATGGCTGTAGTTTTTTACTTCTGTATTAACTAATACTTAATTATTGATCCGTATCTTCCCAATAGCCGAATTTCCCGTCCCTGTAATCCTTGAAGGCCTGGTCTAATTCTTCGTTGGTATTCATCACAAAAGGGCCCCTTGCTGCAACAGGCTCGCGTAAGGGCCTGCCTGCAATAATCAGTAACTTTAAATTTGTGATAGCAGTCATTGTCACTTCACTCGGAAATTCTTCAGAAGGCGATAGCCATAGCACTTCCCTTGCGTTACCTTCTCTGTTATCAGCGCCGAAAGTTCCCGAACCGCTAACAATGTATATGAAGCCATTGTAATCCGCAGGGAAGTCCTGCTTTACTGAATGGCCTTCCTGCAGGATTATCTCCACCATCGTTACCGGTACATAATTAGCGGTTGGTGATT
>CBFGVN010000146.1:0-7851 GCA_965651845.1 uncultured Chryseobacterium sp.
TTCACGTTTACTTTTAAATAGGCTTCGTTTCCTTTTAATTTTGTTTCAAATAAATAATAAAGATGTGTGGAATTGTATGTTTGTTTGATGCCAAACAAAAAGCCGAAATATTAAGACCTCAGGTTCTTGAGATGTCAAAAAAAATCCGTCACAGAGGACCCGATTGGAGTGGGGTGTTTCAGGATGAAAAAGTAATTTTCTCCCACGAAAGGCTTGCCATTGTAGATCCTACTTCCGGAAAACAGCCATTGTTTACTAAAGACGGTAAAATAGTTTTAGCCGTAAATGGTGAGATCTACAATCACAGGGAATTAAAAGAGGAATTTCCCGATTACGAATTTCAGACTCAGTCGGATTGTGAAGTAATTTTAGCACTTTATAAAAAATACGGGAAAAATTTCATCGAAAAGCTTAACGGAATTTTTGCCTTCTCTTTATATGATACAGAAAACGATGTGTATCTCATTGCCCGTGACCACATGGGAATCTGCCCGCTTTATCATGGTTGGGATAAAAACGGAAACTATTATGTAGCTTCAGAACTAAAAGCTTTGGAGGGTATCTGCAAAACGATTGAAACATTTTTGCCGGGACATTTGGTTTACAGCAAAGATGGCAGCGAACTTCAGCAATGGTATACAAGAGACTGGGAAAGTTTTGACCATGTAAAAGACAATGAAACAGATATTTCCAAACTTAGAAAAGGGCTGGAAGACGCTGTTCACAGACAGTTGATGAGCGATGTACCTTATGGAGTTTTACTTTCCGGCGGTTTAGATTCTTCTGTCATCTCTGCTATTACGTCAAAATTTGCGAGACAAAGAATCGAAAGTGGCGATACCCAAGAAGCCTGGTATCCGAGGCTGCACAGTTTTGCAGTCGGTTTGGTCGGTTCTCCGGATCTGGAAGCGGCCCAAAAAGCGGCGGAACATATCGGATCGGTTCATCACGAAGTTAATTTTACTGTTCAGGAAGGTCTGGATGCGATCCGTGATGTGATCTATCATTTGGAAACATATGATGTAACGACGGTAAGAGCTTCCACTCCGATGTATCTTTTAGCAAGAGTCATTAAATCAATGGGTATAAAAATGGTACTTTCCGGAGAAGGCTCTGATGAATTGTTCGGAGGATATTTATATTTTCATAAAGCTCCCAATGCCAAAGAATTTCATGATGAAACGGTGAGAAAATTAGGAAAACTTCACCTTTATGATTGCCTGAGAGCCAATAAAGCCCTTATGAGTTGGGGAATTGAAGGGCGTGTTCCTTTCCTTGATAAAGAATTTATGGACATTGCGATGACCGTTAATCCAAAAGATAAAATGGTAAATCAAGCTGAAGGAAAAATCGAAAAATGGGTATTAAGAAAAGCTTTCGAAGACATCCTTCCCGATTCGATTGTGTGGAGACAGAAAGAACAGTTTTCAGACGGAGTCGGATATTCGTGGATCGATACTTTAAAAGCCGTTGCCGAAAAAGAAGTTACTGATGAAATGATGGCCAATGCAAAATTCAGATTTCCTCTGAATACGCCTCAAAATAAAGAAGAATACCGATACAGAACTATTTTTGAAGAACATTTCCCAAGTGAAACCGCCGCTGCTACAGTTCCTTCTGTACCATCGGTTGCCTGTTCGACACCTATTGCGTTGGAGTGGGACGAGGCTTTCAAAAATATGAACGATCCCAGCGGAAGAGCGGTAAAAGTACATGAAACATCGTACGACAAATAGTTAGTAATAAGTTATTAATTCTGAGTTTCTTTAAACTAATTTCTAGCTTCTAATTTCTAACTTCTGAGATAAAATTTATCAATCCTGTAGCAATACGGGATTTTCTTTTGAATTACCGCTAATAATATTGTCAGATTTTAACCGTTAATCAAAAATAATATCTAATAAATAATTATATTTGGAAAACGAAAATATCAATTATAAAAAAATGAGAAGAAACATTACTATCTTATTTGCTTTATTAGCCATGACTTTTGCTTTTGGACAGGGAAAATACGGCAAATATCTTAGCTCCAAAAAACTGGCTATGGTCTATAAAAGCGTGAAGGATGCAGATAAAGAAGATTTTTATCAACAATATTACTGGTTGGTAAAAGCGGAACAGTTGAAAACATTTCCTCACCTTAAAGATGTAAAGCCTGTCGTTTTGTATGAATTTGTGAAGAAAGTAAATCCTCAGAACCCGACGAAAAAGCTGGATGCAAGAGGAAAGGAATTAAGAGAAACAGCAGAATTATCTCTGAATCAATATTTTAAAAATAAAAAACTGGATAACAATTCTGTTTTAATGTATAATCTTGAAACATACGTAGATCCTTCAAAAGGTCAGTATTATACAAAAGTGGATGCAGAAAAAATCAAGGAGCTTGTTCCAAAAGAATTATTTGCTTTCAACTCAAACAACAGAAATACAGGAGAAGAAAAAACATATTACCTTTGGATTGATAAGAAAAAAGATGATTTCAACATCGTAGATATTATTCCTGACGAAAAAGAAAACAAAGATTTCTACGCAAGGGTAAAACAATATCTTCCGAACTACAAATTCTCCAAATATGTTCCTTCTGTGAAAAAAGGTACGAAAACGGACAGAACAGACGTAGATTATTATTACATTATGCCGTTTGAGCAAAACACCGATAATATCGAATATAAAACAAAAGATTTCAAAACTTTCTCATTAAGCCAGTACAGAAAAGCAGGTGAAGAATGGAAAGGAGTAGAAAAGCCGAGAAAATAAATCAAAAAGTCCTGTGAAATTTCACAGGACTTTTTTAATGAATTAAAGATTAGGTTGTCATTTCAATGAAGCCTAAAAGAATCTGTTGTGCAAATAAATTCCTCCTTCGTCAAAATGACAGTGTGATTAAGATTAAATCTTTTAAATTCATTTTCTTATTTGAAATTTTATTTAAGGAACAAATATTGCTTTAAAATATCATTCTCATTCTTTGAACTAAAATAAATCTGGAAATTTTATTTTCAGTAAAAATCAAATGTCAGAAGTCATTTCGCAACCCAATTCGATCAAGAAAATCCTACCCCTGATTCTTGCAACCGCAATTTTCATGCAGATGCTGGATTCCACTATTCTCAACACCTCTCTCCCATCCATTGCAAAAGATTTGCACGAATCTCCGTTCAATATGCAAAATGCAATTATCAGTTATGTTTTAACATTAGCGGTTTTCATGCCTGCGAGTGGTTTTTTGGCAGACCGGTTCGGAACAAAAAAAGTTTTTATTTTTTCATTGGTGCTTTTTAGTTTGGGTTCATTATTTTGCGCTTTATCTCAAAACCTCACTCATCTTGTCATTTCGCGTGTGATTCAGGGAGTTGGCGGAAGTTTGATGACGCCTGTGGGAAAATTAGCATTAATAAAAACTTTCGACAAAAACGAATTATTAAAAGCCATGAATTTTGCCATTATTCCTGCACTGATCGGTCCCGTTTTAGGTCCGTTAGTCGGAGGCTATATGGTCGATTACCTTTCCTGGCACTGGATTTTTTTGATTAATATTCCGATTGGTATTTTAGGAATTACCTTAGGCTTAAAATATATGCCGAATTACAAATCCATCGATGTCGATTTTGATTTAAAAGGATTTTTAATTTTTGCAGCCGCTTCTCTCCTGCTCTCAATTTCATTGGAACTTTTCGGAGATCTGCAGAATACGACTCCGGTTTTGGTTGTTTTCATTCTCGGATTTCTTTTTATGTACTATTATTACAGACATGCGAAAAGAGATGAAAGCCCCATTTTCCCATTAAATTTATTCCAGGTTCGAACTTTCCGGGTAGGCATTGTCGGAAATCTGGCAACAAGATTAGGAATCAGTTCCGTTCCTTTATTATTACCATTAATGATTCAGATTGCGTACAATCAATCGGCGGTTACTTCGGGTTGGATCATCGCTCCGATGGCACTTACTGCGATGTTTGGAAAATCTTATGTCATCAAAATTTTAGATAAATTCGGCTATCGACAAACCCTGATGATGAATACATTCATTATCGGAACATTGATCTGTCTTTTAGCCATTCCGAATATTCACACTTCTTTGTATTGGTTTATCCCGATTATTTCGATGTTAGGATTTTTCAATTCGATTCAGTTTACCTCGATGAATACTATTTCCATTGCAGATCTCAGGAATTTCCAAACGAGCAGCGGAAACTCTCTGATCTCAGTCAACCAACAGCTTGCTATCGGCTTCGGGATCGCTTTCGGACTGATTGTTTTAAAAATATTTGAAAGCACAGACCTCATCAAAGGTGAAATTCACAATGCTTTTCGCTACACCTTCCTCACAGTCGGGGTTCTCACGATCATTTCCGGACTTGTTTTTCGCAGACTTCACATTTCAGATGGCAAAAATATGAAATCGAAGGAGGAATAAAATATTAATTCAATCAGGAGCTATTTCCCGCTTTCCATTGCAATCTTTTTTTTCAAAAAAGGATTTTCATTGCAATCGGGGCTAGGATTTCAGGTCTGGTGGCTTCGGGAGCCTCAGCCACCATTGAAATTGTAGTCTTTTTCATTATTCTGATCGAGGTTAATAAAAAACCTCATAGGTTTAGGCATATTACAAAATTGACAATAAAATGAATTCACTATTCATTTAAGAAGTAAAATTCACATCACAAAACCACCCCGTCAAAAATTCTTACGAATTTTCGCCACCCCTCCAAAGGAGGGGAATTTGCATTCCAAAAAACAAAGCAATACCATAACAAACAATAACCAGCAACCAGCAACCAATAACTCGAAACCCGTATCTCTTATTACCACAGATCAATGCACCGGATCTTCAACTCTACTACCTTTGCTTCTATAATACCAACAATATTATGGCAACTAAAAAAGTACAAATCGTAATATCTCCGAAGCCTGCTCATTTTGTGGGTGATGGTTTTAGGGTGCATAATTTTATTCCAGGCGTTCACGGACTGGACATGAAGAGGATGGATCCTTTCATTATGCTTGATTATAACGCAAAATTTCATTTTAATGGGACAGATCAGCCTCGGGGTGTCGGTGTACATCCGCACAGAGGTTTTGAAACCGTGACCATCGCTTATAAAGGTCGTGTACAACATCATGACAGCGCTGGTGGAGGTGGAATTATCGGTGAAGGTGATGTACAGTGGATGACTGCTGCAAAAGGAGTTCTACATAAAGAATATCATGAAAAAGAATGGGCAAAAGAAGGTGGAATTTTCCAGATGGTTCAGCTTTGGGTGAATCTTCCTTCGGTGTATAAAATGAGCTGCCCAAAATATCAGGCCATAAAAAATTCTGATATGACGAAAATTGATCTTGGTGAAAACGGTTTTATAGAACTTATTGCCGGAGAATATCAAAATCAGAAAGGTCCGGCTTTCACTTTCAGTCCGGTTCATATGATGAATGCCAAATTGAAGAAAGGTGGAAAAGCAGATTTCAATTTTCCTGCCGAATTCAATACTGCAACTTTGGTTATAGAAGGAAGTATCATCATTAATGGTGAAGAAAAAGCTCCGACCAATAATTTCGTTTTATTTAAAAATGAAGGCGAAGATTTTTCTATTGAAGCTACAGAAGATTCAAATATTTTAATCATCAGCGGAATGCCGTTGAACGAACCGATTTATCCTCACGGCCCTTTTGTAATGAATTCCAGAGAGGAAATCATGCAGGCTTTTGAAGATTATAATTTGGGAAGATTCGGATATCTTGCTGATTAATAATTTAACATAAATCTAAAATCCAGTTATTATTTTCCTTAATTTTAATGCTGTTATGTTTAATTCTTTTTTGCAAAGACGCAAAGATTATTCACAGACTTTACGTTGTAAGGCGCAAGGATTTTATCTTCGATAAAATTGATTACACACAAACGAAAATCTTTGATTTTATCGCACCTTACGACAGTTTTAAAATTAAAAAAACTTTGCGCCTTTGAGAATCCAACATTAATTTTAAACAAGAAAATCATGAAACCAGAATTTGAAAATATCCCTTTAATAAACACAGGAACAAGATTTCAGATAGAATTCAACGGATATTCTGCCTTTATCGATTATCGTGAAATGGGAAGCCAGATCGCACTTAATCATACCGAAGCAGACATTCTGATTGCAGGAACCGGCGCTGCACAGGCAGTTGTGGAAAAAACTTTACATTATATAGAAGAACACCAGAAGAAAGCACTCCCTTTTTGTCCGTATGTTTTATCATTCATCAAAAAAAATCCGGGATGGAAACGTGTTGTCGACCAGAGATTTCACGGATACGACCAACTTTAATTTTCATTAAAGTACCATAAACATTGGAAAAATTAATTACATTAGCTTAAACAAAAATCAAAAACCCCATTATCTACCATGTCAAATATCGGACTTATCATTGAAGAAAAATCTGCAGATATAGGAAACTTTTTGGTGGGAAGACTGTTGCCTTTCCGTGAAAAAAGAGCAGTTGGCCCCTTCGTTTTCATC
The DNA here is from genome assembly GCA_965651845.1 of uncultured Chryseobacterium sp. Lineage (GTDB taxonomy): Bacteria > Bacteroidota > Bacteroidia > Flavobacteriales > Weeksellaceae > Chryseobacterium. The sequence continues at coordinate 6,501 of CBFGVN010000146.1, forward strand.
GATCATATGGGACCTGCAGAGTTGAAAGATTATCAAAATCTTGATGTTCCGCCACATCCGCACATCGGGCTTTCTACGCTAACATATCTTTTGGAAGGATCAATTTTCCATAGAGACAGTATCGGAAGTGCATTAGAAATTCAGCCGGGAGCTGTCAATTGGATGACGGCCGGAAAAGGTGTTGTTCACTCAGAAAGAACACCCGAATATTTGAGACATTCTGATAAAAGGCTCCACGGATTCCAGATCTGGGTGGGACTTCCGAAACATCTGGAGCAATCTGAACCAACTTTCCATCATATCGAAGCCGACGAAATTCCTGTGTGGGAAGAAGATGGAATTCAGTATAAATTAATTGCGGGGGAAGCATTTGGAAGAAAATCTCCGGTTCCTGTTCACAGCAAATTATTTTTTATTGAAATTAAAACCAAAGACGCAAAAAAAATAAGCATCGGAAAAGATCTTTACGGAGAAGCTGCTATGTATGTGTTGGACGGGACGGTTTCTACAGACGGAAATTCTTACGGCTCAAAACAATTGATGATCGCCAAAGACACCAAGCTTTGCGAGTTTGATATGAGTGAAAACGGGACGGTTTATCTTTTCGGCGGCGAACCTTTTGATGAGGAGCGTTTTATATTTTGGAATTTTGTAAATTCAGACAAAGAATTAATCGAAAAAGCAAAAGTAGACTGGAACGATCAGAATCACGAAGCTTTTCCTTTGGTTCCGGGAGATGAAGAAGAATTCGTTCCGCTTCCGAAAGCTATCTTAAACAGAAAATAACATTAAAATTTTAAAATAATTCAACAGCAAATCCTGATAAATGAAAAAAATAATTCTTGTATTCTTAGTGATTATCTCTTTTGTAAGCAACGCCCAAACCGTTACTGAGCCCAAAAACAACCCTGAAGAATGGTCAAAAACATATGAACCGTTCAGAATTGCGGGCAATTTGTATTATGTAGGAACCTACGATCTTGCCTCCTATCTGATTGTTACTGACAAAGGAAATATTCTTATCAATACGGGATTAGCAGGCTCACTTCCGATCATTAAAAATAATATCAGGAAACTCGGTTTTAAATATAAAGACATTAAAATCCTGACACTTACACAGGCTCATTTTGATCACATGGGAGCAATGGCCGAAATAAAAAAAGAAACAGGTGCTAAACTTTATGTCGACGAAAAAGATGCGGAAGAGCTGAAAAGCGGGGGAAAATCTGACTACGAATTGGGAAAATATGGAGTCACCTTCAAGCCTCTACAGCCTGATTATCTTTTAAAAAATAATGATAAAATACAACTCGGAAGCACTACCCTGACTTTGCTTCATCATCCGGGACAT
>CBFGVN010000147.1:0-7811 GCA_965651845.1 uncultured Chryseobacterium sp.
TGTTTGGAAGTTTTTAAAATTGTAGTTAAAAGTTTTATAATTTCCTCAATATTTATTTTTAATGAATTAAATTCTGAATCATTAATAAATTCTGTTTTGTATAAAAGTTTAATTAAAATAATTCTCCCGGATTTCTAGGTATGGCAATATTGAGATGTTTATATGCTTTTTCGGTGACTTCTCTACCTCTCGGCGTTCTAATTATAAACCCTTCCTGAATCAAAAACGGTTCATACACTTCCTCCAACGTCTCTGGATTTTCGGCTATAGATGTTGCCAATGCTGAAATTCCGACAGGTTTTCCTTTGAAATTTTCTATCATGACCCGCATGATCTTATTGTCCATTTCATCTAAGCCGAATTCGTCGACATTTAAAGAATTTAAAGCATATTTTGTGATATTAATTTCAATTTCACCATTGCCTTTAATCTCCGCAAAATCACGAACCCTTCTCAAAAGAGCATTTGCAATTCTGGGTGTTCCGCGGCTTCTTCTTGCAATTTCGATCGCTGCGTCCTCATATATTTTCACACCTAAAACTCTGGCACTTCGAATAATAATCGTCGACAACAATTCTATCGTATAATATTCCAGTCTGCTTTGGATCCCAAATCTTGCCAACATCGGTTTTGTGAGCATTCCGCTTCTTGTCGTTGCTCCTACCAGTGTAAAAGGATTTAAACCAATCTGAACACTTCTTGCATTAGGACCGGTTTCGAGCATGATATCGATTTTGTAATCTTCCATCGCAGAATACAGATATTCTTCCACAACAGGCGACAAACGGTGAATTTCATCAATAAAAAGCACGTCGTTTTCTTCAAGATTTGTCAACAGGCCAGCCAAACTTCCGGGTTTATCCAAAACGGGTCCTGAAGTAATTTTACAATTGACCCCAAGCTCATTCGCAATAATATTGGCTAAAGTTGTTTTACCTAACCCTGGAGGTCCGTGCAACAGGACGTGGTCGAGCGCTCCGCCACGTTTTTTGGCAGCAGTCACGAAAACTTCAAGATTTTCCAAAGTTTTCCTTTGTCCCGCAAAATCTTTAAAACTCTGGGGACGAATCTGTTCTTCCTGCATGAGCTCTTCGCGGGAAAAATTGTCTTTATCTGGATGTAAAAAATCTGGCATTAACTCAATTTCATTTACCGTAAAGATAGGAAAATTGAGGTTAATATTAAGGTTGAGAATGTGGAAAAATTAAGATTTGAGAACAAGAGATATTTTAAGTATTTTTGAGAGAAAATAAGATTGAACTATTAAAGGTTTGCTTTGATGTTTTAAACCTTTGCTTAGATTCCTACGGAATGACAAACATTACGTAAGATTGTCATGCTGAAACCTTTAGGTTCGACATAGTCAAAGCATCTAAACTCAGAAATTTATAAACAATTAATTTAAACTTTTTTAACCTTAAATAATAAATGAAATTAATTGGTCCTTTCAGGCAAGTAGTAACCCTTGCCAACCTTCCTTTAAGAGGAAAACTTTCCGACGGGCAACTTGAAATTATTCCTGATGGAGGAATTTTAGTTAATGAAAATAAGATCCAAAAAGTCGGAGATTTTGAAACGTTAAAATCTGAAAATCAAAATATAGAAATTGAATCCATTCAGGGAGAACAAATCGTTCTTCCGGCTTTCGTTGATTCCCATACACACATTTGCTTTGGTGGAAACCGCGCAAATGATTTTGCGATGCGCAACGCCGGGAAAACATACCTTGAAATTGCGGAAAGCGGAGGTGGAATCTGGAGTTCTGTTCAGAATACCAGAAATGCATCGGAAGACGAGTTATTACAAACTCTTTTAGAAAGAATTGATTTTTTAATCTCTTTGGGAATTACAACTATTGAAGTAAAAAGCGGTTACGGTTTAGATGTAGATAATGAGCTGAAAATGCTTAGAATTATCAAAAAAGCGCAGCAACAGACGAAAGCTGCTTTGGTTCCGACCTGTCTTTCTGCCCATTTAAAGCCGAGAGATTTTGATGGCAGCAGTGAAGAATATTTACATTATATTTTAACCGAAATCTTGCCTAAGGTAAAGGAGGAAAATTTAGCAAAACGTGTTGATATTTTCATTGAAAAATCAGCATTTCAGCCGGAGGAAAGTAAGGATTTTCTTTTTAAAACTAAAGATTTAGGTTTTGAAATTACGGTTCATGCAGATCAGTTTACACCGGGCAGTTCAAGAATTGCTGTGGAAGTGGGAGCGCAATCTGCAGACCATCTGGAAGCAACCATTGATGAGGATATTGAGTTTTTAGCACAATCAAATACGGTTGCGACGGCTCTTCCGGGAGCGAGTTTAGGATTGGGAGAAAAGTTTACTCCGGCAAGAAAACTATTGGATGCGGGGGCCATTTTAGCAATCGCGAGTGACTGGAACCCCGGTTCTGCTCCGATGGGAAATCTCATTACTCAGGCTTCTATTTTAGCAACATTTGAAAAACTTACAACAGCAGAAGTTTTGGCAGGAATAACTTTCCGTTCGGCTTTTGCATTGGGATTGGAAGATAGAGGAAAATTGGAAGAAGGTCTAAAAGCAGATTTTGTGACTTTTAAAACAAATAATTTCCAGAATGTGTTGTATAACCAAGGAAGCTTGAAAGCGGAGAGTATTTATATTGATGGGAAATTAACATAAATTTTGCTATGTTGAAAGCAATTAAAAATCTGTCAATTTATTTAGTACTTCTTATAATAGCATTAAATGTGCTTGCTATTCTGCAGGCTCTTTGGGTAAATATAGGATGGATGAAAGATGAAAAACAGGTTTTGGGAATAATCTATTCTGGATTTCTCTTAATATGTTTTCTACTAATAGCAATGTTGTCTTTCTATTTCTTAATAAGATTTCTATTTTTTAGCTTTCAAATCGTAAAAGGTATTTTTAAATTTTGATAAGTAAGATTAGATAAAGAACTTGTAAATTCAATAAAAAATTAAAATTATTAATGAACAATAATATCTGGCAGGGAAGATTAGATGGTGAAGAACTTCTTTATCACAGAATTTTTCAAAGAGTAAAGGAGGAAAACAATTATGATGTAATTTCACCGAACGATTTCGTTTTACACGGATTTGCTGTAGATGAAGGCGTTAGGAGGAATAAAGGGAGACTCGGTGCAAAAGATGCTCCGGATATCATCAGGAAAAATATGTCTAATTTTCCGGTGATCTTTCCTGATTTTTCATTGCTAGATTTCGGAAATATCACCTGTGACGATGGAAATTTGGAAGAAGCCCAGAGCAATCTCGCAAAAAATGTGTCCAAAGTTCTCTTGAAAGGCGGAAAATCAATGGTTTTAGGAGGAGGTCATGAAGTGACATATGCCCATTATTTGGGCGTAAAAACTGCTTTTCCTGAACAGAAAATAGGAATTATCAATATTGATGCCCATTTTGATAACAGACAGCCTGAAAATGGGGTAGGAGCGAGCTCAGGAACAGGATTCTGGCAGATTGCACAAGAAGGTGAAATTAATTCTTTACATATCGGAATTCAAAGAAATTCCAACACCTTGAAATTATTTGATACAGCCCACCAATACGGAATGAAGTATATTCTGGCTGATGAACTTTTCTTTGAAAATCTTCCATCTATTTACCAACGGATTGATGAGTTACTGAATAGTGTAGATTATGTCTACTTAACGATTTGTATGGATGTTTTCAATGCCTCCATTGCACCGGGAGTTTCAGCTTCGGCGTACAACGGGATTTTTGCAGATGCTACTTTTATGCATTTTTACAGACATATTTTAAAGAATGAAAAACTTCTGGCACTGGATGTGGCGGAAGTGAATCCGGCATATGATATTCAGGACAGGACGGCAAGACTGGCAGCTTGTCTTATGAATGAATGGTTTATGTCTTAAAACAATTAAGGTGATTTTTCCGATAGAGAAAATCACTATTTTATTTCATCTTAAGGAACAAAATTTGTTGAGTTCATCATGCTTTTAAATATAAAGGCATGATATCATTATTCTGAAATTTAAAGAACAGAAACTACATTATGGAACAATCAATTGAAAATAAACTTATTAAAGCAGATAAGACATTTTCAGAATGGAAAAAAGTACCATTCGAAGACAAACAAAAACTTATTGCAAAAGCTGCTGAAATCATAAAAGCAAATTCTGAGAAATTTGGCAGGATCATTACTTCAGAAATGAATAAACCAATTTCCCAGTCGATCGCTGAAGTAGAAAAATGTGCTTTAATGATGAACTATTACGCAGATGCCGAGAATATTTTAAAACCTGAAAAAATAGATTCTGAATTTAATTATTCCGAAATTCATTATATACCAAAAGGTGTTATTTTAGGAGTAATGCCCTGGAACTTTCCTTTCTGGCAGGTATTAAGATTTGCAATTCCGGCAATTTTAGCGGGTAATACGGTAGTTTTAAAGCATGCTTCCATTTGTTTCGGTAGTGGAAATGCTATTGAAGAAATCTTTTTAGAAGCTGGTTTTCCGGAAGGTATTTTTCAAAATCTTGAAGTCGGACACAAAGAAGTGAAAGAAATTCTTGAACATAAAACAGTAAAAGGGGTAAGTCTGACGGGAAGTGAAAAAGCGGGAGGTGAAGTGGCATCTATTGCCGGTCTGAATATCAAAAAATCTTTGCTTGAATTGGGTGGAAGTGATGCCTTCATCGTTCTGGATGATGCCGATCTGGATGAAGCGGCAAGGGTAGGAGCTTTAGCAAGACTTCAAAACTGCGGGCAGACGTGTATTGCGGCAAAACGATTCATTATTGAAGAGAAAATAGAAGATGTTTTTCTTCCGAAATTTATTGAAGAATATAAGAAATTTGTTGCGGCGGATCCGATGGATAAGGAAACCAAGCTTGGCGGAATGGCAAGACCCGACTTAGCTGATGATCTGGAGAAACAATTCCAAAAAGCATTGGAAAACGGTGCGGAAATCATTATTCCTTTGGAAAGAATTTCAAGCAATGAATTCAAACCAGGATTGATCAGGGTGAAAGAAGATAACCCGATCTTACAGGAAGAGCTTTTTGGTCCGCTAGGGATGGTGATGCTTGCAAAGAATGATGAAGAAGCTTTAAAAATGGCTAATGATATTCCTTTCGGGCTTTCTAATTCCGTTTGGACAAAAAATAAAAGCCGTCAGTTATTTTTCATTGAAAATCTGGAATCCGGAACCGTAAGTGTCAATAAAATGACAAGCTCAGATCCGCGTTTTCCATTTGGAGGAACAAAAACTTCCGGGTATGGAACGGAACTTTCTTTATTGGCCTTAAAGGAATTTGTGACTGCAAAAATGATCGTAGGAAATTAATTTTAAATAATTTATACATAAAAACTCCCGAAAATTTTCGGGAGTTTTTATGTTTAGAAATAAGCAATTTTACTTTTTCTTTATTTTGCCTTTTGCTTTAAACTGTTGTTAATCTCAACGTATTCGTCTTGCCTCCTTCATAAGACGGAGTCGCATTGATGTTGATAACAAAATCTCCACCTTCGATATATCCATAATTATGGGTCAGCATATTTACCTGGATGATGGTCTCGTCAGTAGGTTTTTTCATATCATAATAATAGGCGTGAACACCCCAAAGAAGATTCAGCATTGTGATTACTCTTTTGTTTCCACTGTATACGATGATGTGTGAATTTGGTCTGTGCGCTGCCAATTGGAAAGCGGTGTAACCAGAATGTGTCAAAGTAACGATAGCTGCTACATTGGTTGTTTTTGCAATTCTTACTGCTGCAAGACATACCCTGTTTGTGATGAATCTGTCATCGATACAGTTGTAATCTTTCTCGATAGGTTCATTTTTGTGTTGGTAAAAATGAGTCATCTCAATATTTTTCACAATTTTAGCCATATTTTCCACTACCTGCACCGGATATCTTCCTACAGAAGTTTCTCCGGAAAGCATTACCGCATCAGCACCGTCCAATACAGAGTTGGCAACGTCATTTACTTCCGCTCTTGTCGGCGTCAAGCTATTAATCATCGTTTCCATCATCTGTGTTGCGATGATTACCGGCTTAGAATAAAATCTTGCCTTCTCTACCAAAGTTTTTTGGATGGCAGGAACTTCTTCCATCGGAACTTCTACACCAAGGTCACCACGGGCAACCATCAATCCGTCACATTCCAATAGAATTTCGTCGATATTTTTTACTCCTTCAGGTTTTTCAATCTTTGCAATAATCGGAGTTTTGAATTTACCATTCGGATGTTTTGCAATTAATTCTTTTAAATCAATAATATCCTGAGCATGACGAACGAAAGAAAGCGCAACCCAGTCAACCTCTTGATCTAGCATGAAGTTGGCATCCTGGATGTCTTTTTCCGTTAAAGCAGGAAGAGAAACATTGGTATTCGGAAGGTTTACCCCTTTCTTGGAACTTAGAGGCCCCCCTTGAATTGTTTTTGCTTTTACGGTATCTTTTTCGTTAGTTTCGATAACCTCCAAAACCAGTTTACCATCATCAATAAGGATTCTTTCCCCTACTTGTACGTCCTGCGGAAACTGTTGGTAAGTCATATAAACTTTCGTGGAGTCTCCTTCTATTTTTTCATTGGTAAAAGTAAGAACATCACCCGGGTTTAGATAAGAACCTTCCTTCACAACACCGACTCTCAGTTTAGGACCTTGTAAGTCTCCTAAAATTCCTACTGAGAAACCGTATTCTTTGTTAAGCTCTCTTATTATTTCAATATTTTTTCGAACTAAGTCGTAATCTGCATGTGAGAAATTTATTCTGAAAATGTCAACACCTGCTTTCATTAACCCTAACATTACTTCCTTCGACGACGAAGCCGGCCCAAGTGTCGCGATAATTTTTGTCTTCTTTAAATACTTATTCATAATACTGGATAATTTGATAAAGTTCTTCATCAGAACCTACTGTGTAATCCTGAATTGGAAACACAAGATTTTCAGGGAGCAAAATTACGGAAAAATCAGGAAACTGTTCCGAAGTATGCAAAATATATTGCACATCTACCTGATTATTTAATAAAAATTTAATGTTTTCTTCTTCTGAGAAGAGTTCTGTTTGTATTTTTTTTTGTTTACTTTCTGAGGATTTGTTTGAAATGAAAGTAAAACACGTCTTTGTAAACTTGTGATAAGCCTCAAATCTTGGAAAAAAATAATCATAATACGCACCGTGAAAGATGAGATCATCAATCCTTTTGAACGTAAGGTCGTTTTTTTGATTGACAGTGAAAAAAAACTCATGATCGGGTATATTTTTTGCTAATCTCACCAAGCCTATGGTAATATTTTCAAATTCTATATCATCAAGATCATAAAGTTTTTGAATTTCCAAGTATGTTTTCTTTTTTATTTAAAATATAAAATGCTCTCTGTGCGGCTTTTTCCTCTGCCTTTTTCTTGGAAGTTTCTGTGGCATTGGCAATTCTTTCTTCCCCGAGCCAGACATGACACCGGAAAACAATCGATTTGTTTACCTGTATTTCTTCGCAAGTTTCGTACTTTATATTTAGCTTTTTCTTCTGGCTCCATTCGAGCAGAAGACCTTTGTAGCTTACAATTTTATTTTCAAGCTTGTTAATCTCAGTAGGCGTAAGAAGTCTCTCCAAAATGATTTTTTTACAGGTATCATATTGGAAATCCAGATAAACCGCACCAATGAGTGCCTCAAATAAATTCCCGGAGATATTCTCACCTAAAGCTATAGAACCCGATTTTTGCAAAAGATCTGTCAGTTTTAAGTCTTCTCCTAATTTATTAAGATTTTTCCTATTAACAATCTTAGATTTCATCTGTGTCAGATATCCTTCATTAGCCT
>CBFGVN010000148.1:0-7806 GCA_965651845.1 uncultured Chryseobacterium sp.
AAGATTTAATTTGGGGAGAAAAAGTAAGTTGTGAATTTAGAAAAAAAATTATTGAAATATCTAAAGAGTTATGGGCAAGTGATTATAATAATATGGCAAACAATTTAATGGCAATTATTGCTCTTGAAACGAATAAATCTTTTAATCCAAAATCTTCTAATAAAAATGGATATTTTGGTTTGATTGGTTTTGGTAATCCCGTGATTGAAGATTTTCAACGCACTTTAGATAAATCAATTACTAAAGAAAAAGTTTTAAATAGCTCAGCTGTTGAACAGTTATATTATGTAAAAGAAAGGTTCAAGTTTGTTCAAAAACATCTTATGAATAATGGAAAAGGTGGAGTTCTTTCAGATTTTACTGATTTATATTTAGCTGTTCTGTATCCAAGTAAATCAGGTCTGTCAAATGGAGAAGATGCTAAACAAAAAATTATTTTTGATGCTTCAAAAGGGCTTAAATATGAACTTGAATATCGTCAAAATCCATCTTTTATGAAAGAGATTGGAGAATGGGCGAACAAAGTAGATGTAACTTTTACAAGAAAAGATAAAAAAGTAACAGAAACATTAAGAGGGTATAAGGATCTAAGTAAAGCTAAAACTTATAGATGGGAGGTTACAGAAGAAATTATAAATTATAAAAATGAAGGAGAAAAATACAAAGCAAAATCCTTTTCTTGTCAAGAATCTAAAAAGGAAGAGCCTAAAAAAGAGAATAAAGGAAAATGGCATGATCCTGTAAATAAACCTCAATTGAGAGGATGGTATTCAACTTGGGCACCAGAAAGAAGTATACATAGTAATAATATTCCTGGTAGAAGTAAAGGAAAGCATGATGGCCTTGATCTGTATGCACCCATTGGAACAACTATTTATGCTTGCATTGATGGTGAGGTAAACGAAATATATTCTTCTGCATCATATGGAAATTGTATAAATATAAAAGGTAAATATAATGGAAAAATATATTGGTTTTTTTATGCTCATTTAAGCGAAATTTTCATTAAAGCTAAAGATACTTCTGGTAATCCAACACAAGTTAAGGCAGGAGACATCATTGGGAAATCTGGAAAGACAGGATCTTCTGCAGCAGGTTTAAAACCCAATCAAGTCCATCTTCATTATGAAGTAAGAACAACAAAAGAAAGAACAGGCGGTAGAGTTAACCCCTTTACTCACATATCGGAGCTAAACATTAATGTTAACAAAAATCCTAATAAAGAAAATCAGCCATGATAAGATGTAGATCAATATTTTTTTTACTAATTCTAACTGTACTGTCAATAAGTTGCAAAAAAGAAGATAAGAGGTTAAAGGGAAGTGAATATTCTTTATTAATAAATAAGATAAAGAAAGATACAATTAATGAAATATATAAAGGTAAAGTTTTTTATTCCGGTGATGAGCTGAATGACTACACATTTATAACATCTTCAAACATAAAAAACTTTGATAGCTTAACGTATTCAATCTATAAGAAAAATAATACTAAAGATTATGTTTTCTCTATTGAAAAACTAATAGACAATCAGGAGCAGGAAAAATTTAAAAGTTTAGAAGTATTTGACTTAAGACATTATGATACTAAAAATTTTAAAATAACTTCTGAAGTCGTAAATAAATCTAATAAAGTTTTATTACTCAATAAAAATACTATAATCAAAGAATGGAATTTTCCAATAAAAGAAAATATTAGTAAAGATTTTCATGGAAAATATAATTTTTGTTTTTCTAATAATAGAAGTGATTCTATAAAGTCTGAAACTTGTTATGAAATTACTATAAAGTCTAATAAAGTTTATGTTGATGGAAATACTTCATTATGTAAAGGTGAATATAATATTATGAAAAGTAAGAATAATGAAATTGAATTGAAGAATAATGATTGCGTGTTTAAAATTAAGCGATCGAAGAATAATTATTTGATTAATATAAATAATTCTTCAATTTGGAATTTATTAAAAAAGGAGTGATGAAAAAGTATTAATTTTTGTATTGTTAGTTTTTATGAAACAAAACAAGAAAATGTCATTAAAAAATAAAAACTCAATGAAAAACATATTTTTATACATATTATTTACAATTATTTTAATGAGTTGCAAAAGACATGAAAAGAATAAAATTTCAATGAATTTTAGAGATTCAGAAAAAGAAGCTTCAGATTCATTGATATCTCAAAATTCTTCTGTAAAAAACCCAGTTATTGTTTATAATAATCAACAAAAATCTTTACTAAAAGATTGGGATGGAAAATATTCTTTGACACTCAATGAAGATAGTGAGGATTGGAGAAATATTCATGAAATAAAAATAATGATTGCAAAAGATTCAGTTACCTATTCAGCTGAAGGTTTTCAATTATATGAATATTACGTATTAACATCTAAAGAAAATCAAAATTCTGTTAATCTAAATTTTTAAAAACTTTAGATAATACTGCAAATGAATATCATTTACAAAAAACCAAAGATTTTGGAACCAAAAGAAATAATAAAAATTATATGTTGGAAAGTACCTATATAGATACCCTAATGAAAAATAAAAACCAAATTAAATTGAGTAAGAGCAATTAGAATTAAAAACTCCCATTTCATCATCTCTACAAATAAAAATAATAAACCACAGCATCAAAGTTGTGGTTTTTTTTTAACTTTACTCTAAATTTCAATTTTTGTCAAATCTCTACAAAAAAGACGCTCCGTTTAAGGTATATATTTCATTCAAAAAATATTTGGATGTGCTGGAACATATTCGATATAATGACCGTTTGGAATACAGAGTCAATTATGCTCAATCCTTAATTGAAAAAACCAAAAACTTTAACGAATTCAAAGACGGTTTTCAGGACATATCCTTATTGGAAAAGCATGAAGAACTTATCAGGCTTTTACTGGCCGACCTCTTCCCTACCGGATTAACCATGAATGAAATAAAAGCAGCAAGCATCCCACTTTCCAACATCACATTCAATTATACAGAGAGATTTAAAAACATCCTGAAAAATGCCGGAAAAGATTTTGAAATAGAATTAAGAAACATCGACGACAACGAGTTTTATGTATTCTGCTGCTGCCTTATTATACAAAGTCATTTCAAAAGAGATGTCAGAAGTACGCTGCCTCTTTATTATGACATCCCCAATAAACAGGGAATCATGAAACATTATAAAATTACGGTAAACGCAGATTTTATAGAAATTTATCCTACGGAAAAAGCAAAAATTCCCTCCGATGAAGTATTGGATATGCTGCTGGAAAATATGGATGATTATAAACTCTGGAAAAGATATTTCCCATCAGAATCTTGGATTTTAAAGGGTTTTACAATAATCTCCCTTGTAGATTGCACTACAGAAGTAGCATTATCAGATTTAAAATCAAGTATGATCAGATTCGATCCTGAAAATCTTTCGCCGGATGAAAATCTTATTGAAATTTTTAAATCTTATTTTGATATCTCTGATCTTAATTTTGGATTAATGCTTTTCAATAAAAAGGATCAAAGGCTTGAAAAAGTTCCTATTTATGAAAATATTTTTACCAATCATATCTTAGATTTCTGGATCAATACTTATGATGACGAAGTAAGAAAAACTACATTCGATAATTTGAATCACAATTCCAGGCCCATCGTTATTTCGAATGTGGATAACCTGGATCATGAGATAAAATCGGCTCCTTCTTTTGATATTTTAAAACGGAATAAAATCAATAGCTTCATGGTAATTCCTATCATGAAAGACAATGAATTACTGGCTATCATGGAATTTACTTCCCCAATTAGCAACAGTTTCAACGGTTTAAAAGTAAAAAAAATAGAGTTTTTTACCGACATGATATTATTTTCCCTGAACCGCTTCAGTTTTGAGAAAAATTATCAGATTGAAGCTATTATCCAAAGGGAATATACCACCATCCACGACAGTGTTGTCTGGAAATTCAGAAATGAAGCCGAAAAATATTTCAACGCTTCGCTTTCGAAAAAAATATACACTTTAAAGCAAATTTCGTTTAAAAATCTTACACCATTATTCGGATTTTCAGACATTCGTTCGTCTTCCGAAAAAAGGCTCAATTTAATGCTTGAAGATCTCAATCAGCAAATCGATTCTCTGCACGGAATTTTTTCTTTGCTTAATTCAGATTCAGAAAAATATTTACTAGCACTAGATATTTTTGAAAATGAATTGAATAACGAGATTAAAGCTGATACCGAACAGCGCTTCCAGAGACTGTTGAGAGAGGAAATCCACCCTTATTTGCAGGCAAAATTAGAGATAAAATCTTCCAGTGAAGTGAAGGCCAAAATCAAAGATTATTTCATGCAGGTTTTTACTCAAAATGATCTTTTTTATACCAACAGAAAAAGCCTGGACGATTCTATTACACTGGTCAACAGAAAATTAGCCGACCTTCTGGATGAAGGACAGGAAAAAGCCCAGCTTATTTTTCCGCATTATTACGAAAGATTTAAATCGGATGGTGTAGAACATAATTTGTACACAGGTCAGAATATAGCTCCAGAGCTTCATTATAGCTCGAAAGTCGTTCATAAGCTGAGATATTGGCAGTTGAAAACGATCTGTAATATGGAACTTGAGTTCCAGAATTTCAAAAAAGATCTTCCTATTCCATTGGATATCGCGTCACTGATTTTCGTTTATAATGAAAAAATCGACATCCGTTTCCGAATGGATGAAAAACGTTTTGATGTAGACGGAGCCTATAATTCTTACTATGAAATCATCAAAAAACGCCTTGATAAAGCACATGTAAAAGATTCAACGGAAAGAATTACCTGTCCCGGAAAAATCACCATCGTATATTTTGGAATGGAAAACCAGAAAGAGTACCTGGAATATATCAATAAACTTCAGAAAAAAAATATTCTCCAAAATGATGTTGAATTTTTGAGAGTAGAAGATCTACAGGGGATTACAGGACTTCTTGCCTTAAGGGTTTCTTTAGTACAATAAAAAAATCGTTCCAGAAAAGAACGATTTTACTATATAAATTTCTATTATTTATTAAAGCCTAAGAAAGGCATATCCAAAGGAGAGTACCGAAATAATAATCCCGGCCATAAAAATTTTATACGTGGTCGACAAAAGTTTGTATTTTCTATCTAAAACTTTACCTAAATAGTATAAATCTTTCACCATCGAATCATAAATATAATCACGGTCTTTTATTAAATCTTTCATTGCATCATGATAATCGTCAAAAAGCATTCTATTAAAGTTCCCAAAAAATAAAAGATTTACTTTTCTATCTGCAATATCCTGATTCGTAAATCTGGTTTTTGTAACGTTAGGTTTTGTAGACAATATCGCAAAAATGATCGTTAAAACACTGGACAAAAGCAGTAAAAAACTCGGAATAATCAAATGAGAGTTTTTCGGAGTATCCAGCTTCGGAACCAAAACAGAAAGGCAAACCGAGATGATGATCGCGTTTACAGAAAGTAAAATATTCGCTTTGCTGTCAGCAATATCACTCAATCTTGTGTGATTGTTCAATGTTACTCTGAACAGGGTATCTACACTTCTGTCCGATTTGGGCTCTTTCTCTTTTTCCTTATCTTTTTTACCTTCAGAATTCTCCTTCTTATCTTCATCTTTATCTTTTTCCAGCTTTTTCTCAATTTTCTTGATATTTTTTTCTTTGAGCGGCTGCCAGTTTTCTTTCGCGTAATCAGTGTAGTATTTATGCTTATTTTTCAGCATCTCAAGATTTTCTTCATTCCATTCGTCATTGGTAAAGCATCTTACATTCGTAAGTTCCCACTCTTTCCTTAAAGCATCGGATATATTGTTGAAATAATGGCTGGCAAAATGGCTGCAATCGGCATCTTTTACGATCTTTTCC
Organism: uncultured Chryseobacterium sp.; assembly: GCA_965651845.1. Classification (GTDB taxonomy): domain Bacteria; phylum Bacteroidota; class Bacteroidia; order Flavobacteriales; family Weeksellaceae; genus Chryseobacterium. Next base: position 5,870 of record CBFGVN010000148.1, read on the forward strand.
AGAAGATTTTGTGGTTCATAAGTAAGTTTGGTTGCTAAAATTAATTTGGTAACCTCTTCGATCTTATTTTCGGGATAATTTTCTTTCTGCAGAAAGTCTTCCACTATAGAAACTCCCCTTTCTTCGTGATTTTTTGCACACTCTATATAACCGGTATCGTGAAACCACAGAGCCAATAATACCTTTTCCTGATCTTCTTTGGAAATGGAAGTATTTCTCATAATTTCTTCAGCCTTGTTTACTGTATACGTAGTATGTATAAAATTATGATAAAAATATACTGAAGATAACTTATCTTTGAATAAGATTTCAACATAATCTTTGGCTTTTTGTAAAATGCTCATCACTGAAATTTTGTTAATGTAAATTTATGAATTTATCCTTGAAAACTCATTTAAAAAATACTTCTGTCGTCCTTAGAGTAGTATTGTCCGCCGGAGTTCTCTATTCCTGCGCAACATATAACGTAAAGAAGGGTAAAAACTTATCTGAAGTAGAAAATTTTGATATAAAATCTGAAAATGACTTTAAAATTTTCTTAATTGGCGATGCAGGAAATGCAGATGAAGCTCAGGCTCAGAATACGTTGAATTTACTCAAAGGACAACTAGAAGCTGCGGATAAGAACTCAATGCTTCTCTTTTTGGGAGATAACATTTATCCAAGCGGTATGCCTAAAGAATCTGATAAAGAGTACCCGCTGGCCAAACAAAAGCTGGAAGATCAGCTCTCGATTGTGAAAAATTTCCCCGGAAAAACATTGGTGATTCCCGGAAATCATGATTGGTACAGCGGGTTAGACGGTATGAAGTCCCAGGAAGATTTTGTGAAAAATTATTTTAATGATAAAAAAGCTTTTCTTCCTAAAAACTCCTGCCCTATTGATGACATCAGTCTTACAAAAGATATTAAATTAATTGTAATCGATACAGAATGGGCTTTGCTAAACTGGGACAATTATCCGGGAATTAATAAAAACTGCGATATCAAAACCAGAGAAGATCTTTTCATTGAATTTAAAGATTTGCTTAATAAAAATCAGGATAAAAGAATCATCGTTGCACTTCACCACCCGATTATTAGCAGCGGAACTCATGCAGGCTATACTTCTGCAAAATCCCACCTTTATCCGTTCAAAAGCAAAATACCGGTTCCGGGAGTGGCAAGTATAGTGAATGTTTTGAGAAGTTCATCGGGAGCAAATCCGGAAGATATTAATAATCAACATTATGCAGACCTTACCAATAGATTGAAAAGCATTGTTCAGGATAAGGGCAACATCATATTTGTATCCGGACATGACCATAACTTACAATATCATGCCGATAGAAATATCAGGCAAATCATTAGCGGAGCCGGCTCAAAGGTCGATCCTGCAACGATTGGCGAAAAAACAGATTTCTCATACGGAGGAAGTGGTTTCGCGGTTTTAAACATCAGAAAAGATCAAAGTGCAGATGTTGAATATTTTTCTACAACAGATAAAAAATTAGAAAAACTTTCCCATATACAGGTTATTGAAAAACCGAAGGAATTTGTCAACAATTATCCCAACTCTTTTCCTGCCACAGTTTCATCTACAATTTATCCTGTAAAATTAACAAAAAAAGGAAAAATATACAGATGGCTTTGGGGAGAGCATTACAGAAAATATTACGGAATGCCTATCGAAGCTCCGACAGCCAATCTTTCCGAACTCGATGGCGGCTACAAACCTTTCAGGGAAGGCGGCGGAAATCAGTCGAACAGCTTAAGGCTGATGAGTCAGGACGGGCAGGAATATGTGATGAGAGGAGTGAAAAAAAGCGCAGTTCGTTTTCTTAATAATGTAGCTTTCAAAAAAAGTACTTTCGGAAATGAACTGAATAATACTTTCCCGGAAAAATTCTTGCTGGATTTTTATACTGCAAATCATCCCTTTACGCCGTTTTCAGTTG
>CBFGVN010000149.1:0-7800 GCA_965651845.1 uncultured Chryseobacterium sp.
TAAATGAGAGAGTTGATAATTATGGTAAAATTGTTCTTGGCCCTAAAAGTATAGCAGCCGTTACCGGAATAGGAGTTTGGGATAATAGTCTGTGGATTAATAAAATTCAATACGATGACGCCAAAGAAGTATGGGTGAATTTTGGCCCCGAAATCGCATGTGCCTATCACAATGGGCCCAGATACGATGGGGATACCAATTATTATAGAATGTCCGCTCCTTTTTATTCTGGAGGAACTGATATCATTACAAACCAGTGGCTAACTCCAACGTTGGATAAAGAGGCCTTATTATGCAGGCATCGTAATGGAACTACATATCCAGAGTTTTTAAGTGGTAATAGTGAAGTGTTTTCTATTATTTACTATGAAAAAGATGATCGAAAAAAATGGGATAGAGCCGAAAGAACCAATCCAAATAATTGGAAAACTGAAGTCACTTTCAGTTCACTGGAAACACCATACGGAGTTCATGTTTTTTCATATGACTACTGGTTAAATTTTGCCCGTTTAGATCTGAATACCACGTGGGGCTTTGATGTTGAATATGGCTATGGATTAACTGATACAGGTACCTTTAAAATTTTAAGAGCACACTAGAAAAATTAGTACCTATGAAAAAGAGCGTTTTACTAATTGTGACAGCATTTATGTTTATCATGTTAAAGTCACAGCAACCTAGATGGACATTACCACCGCTTATGCTTAACATGTCTGGGCAATCTCCGTTTCCTGAATCAAACAGCTTACTGTCGAATAATTTGCCCTATCCTGCTTCTAATTCTGCGTACGATAAAGATGGGCATTTATTATTTTATATAATGGAGAGTTATATTTATGATAAAAATAATACTCAAATTGATTATTTACCATTTAGAGGTACAGAGATACAGATTGTGAAGGTTCCAGATTCCCCGAACAAGTATTATATTCTAGGGATACAAGAGTACGTTGGCCAAGTTCCTAAATTAGTGTGTTATACACTGGAATACATTGGAGAATACAATCAAACGTATTATGGTTCTCAGCATCCTTTTTTTGTGGGAGCAGCTGTTGAAATAGGTGAAATAAGTGATATTCCTTATTCGGAAGGAACATCACCTTATATTGGGCTAGCTGTTAGCAAGCTGAGAGATGACGGATCAAGATTATTATTCGCATTTGGATCTGGTCCATCAGGTGGTCCTTTAAATACTACAATGACGATGAAGAAATTCAAAATTACTAAAGAGGAAGTAGTATCATATAATAATACAGTAGTTAATTTACAAATTCCCCGAAAATATATTTCTGAACTGGATTTATATGAGGATAGTAATGGTTACAAATTGGTATGGGGAACAATAGGGAAAAAACCCTGGCTTCAGGATCCCGGATTTGCAGGAAATGGCATTGGGACTTTGATGATGGATTCTAGTGGAAATGATATTGAATTAAAGCACTACAATAATGATGGTAATGGTGACGAAATCGGAACAGTTGTAGGAGTAGAGTTCATTGATAATAACACAGTTTTAATCAATAGTCTTACTAAAGGAATTGGCAAACTTAATCTAACATCCAGTTCCATCAGCTTTCAAAGTCAGCCCTATTATAACCAGTCTCAAATTGAAAAAGCTAAAAATGGAAAATATTATGTGAGCAGTGATAAAATTTATGATAAATATTGGTTAGCTTATATTAATCTTAATAATTTGTCGGTGACTGATGAGGTAGAAATACCTCAAGTGCCTTCATATGGCGCTTGGAATAATGCTACACAGCAAAATTTTGTGATCAAAACATTACTTGATCAAATACAAGACGAAGATTACATCGCGGCTAATTATCCTGCGGATCTCATGGCAAGGGACGATAATGGCTCATCTACTTCTCCTATGGATATTGGCACTGAGCCGAACTCATCTGTTTTAGATTTTTCTCAAATATGGAATAGCAGGGATATCTGGAACCGATCCACTTATAGTAATCTATCAATAGAAGCTAATTATTCACCAGAAAATGTTGATTGCGCCCAAGGGCATAGTAACCTATTACGCTTTAGAATTAAAAACAACGGAGCAGTAGCAACTACAACTTATAAACATGCCAAACTTTATTGGACTGTAGGTACAACAGGAGGCGAACCTTGGCCTTCTGCTTGGGACGGAAGCACAGTCATTTTTTACAACGGCATTTACATGGCTATCGGAAAAGAAATTAAGACACCGTTTCCTACTCCCAATACAGTACCCAATCAATATCCTAATATTAATACAGGGGATGTAAACTTTCCGTCATCATATGATAATGATGGCTTCCTGATCCCTCCTTTACAACCTGGACAAGAATATATAATTAATGCTTTATGGACACCGTCCTATCTTATAGATTGTGCTAATCGTCCACAAATCTGTTTCTTGGGAAGGATTACCGAAGATATTTCAATTCCTGAATTAATAGGATTTAATACGATTGGTACGAATGTCCAAAATAATAACAATATCGTAACGAGAAATACTTCATTTATTAACCTGTCCGGACAGGATCAATTTGCCAGAAAATCAGGTACAATATTCGTAAGTAATTCTATGATGGAGGATAAAATATTCAACATAAACTTTGCAGAAATTTACAAATCCGGTAAATCTTTTAAAGAAATAGGAAGCCTCATACTTACTTTAGACAACGAATTATGGCATAATTGGTTTAATTCTGGAGCATTAAAAGAAGGAATTGAAATTTCTAATGTTGAAAAACATGAATTGAAAGTTACCAACCTTCAAACCGCTCGGTTGGTGAACGTTAATTTAAAGGCAAATGAATACAGGTCTATTACATTATCATTTGAGCTAACTAGTGCTACAAATTTACTTCAAGATCACCATTTCACTGTTTCTCAGAGACTTACTGAAACCCCAGATCAGCATTATGGAAGCATTTGCAATTTTTTTGTTGCAATAAATAAAAAGGAAAATACGGGAGAAATTATTTGTGAAGATGGGAAAAATTGCTCCGTGGAAAGTTCCCATACTACAGCTTTTAAAGGTGATATTATTCTTTCTCCGAATCCATCTTCAGGAAATACAACTTTAAATTTTGAGTTGCTTGAAGACAATAATATAATTGTTGCAGTTGTTGATATATATGGAAAAATAGTATTAACACCAGTAAATAAAAGTTATTATAAGTCCGGAGCAAATACCGTTAATTTTTCCACTGCAAGTCTACCGGAAGGAGTTTATTTGGTAACTGTTCATGCAAATAATGAAAGAAAGTCACGGCAATTAATAGTTAAACAATAATTGTATTCTTTAAAACTATTATTAGTAATCTTAAATGAGATTAAACAGAAGCAGCTCAATAGCTGCTTCTGTTCTTGATACCTGGACGAATGAAGAAAATTTGTGAGAAGACGAATCATGGTGAGATTAGACCAACAAGATATTTGTCATTTGCTAATGAATACGGATTTGTATATTTTGAAATATTGAAGAAAAAATCTCTATATGTGCGTTTTTTTTATTATATTAATTTTCTAAAAAGATGTCTATGCAGTTATTTTTAAATAAGTTTTAACAAGCAATTACACGGATGTTGTTTGTATCTGGATATTATTGGTATACGAAAAAAATATTTGTTGTTTTCTTGGTATTTTTTTCAATATACTTTTACGCTCAAATTCCCGGGCTTATCAATTATAATCAGGCAAACGGGCTCACAAGCTCTTATATCTATAATTTAAGACAGGATAAAAATGGTTTTATCTGGATAGGAAGCGGAAACGGACTTTACCGGTTCCACGGGATAGGCTTTACACAATATGGAAAGAAAAATGGGCTAAAGAATATTGACGTTATAACCTGCGAACCCATGGCCGGAGGCGAAATCTTCATTATTCCTTTTTTAGAAGACTTTGCCTGCCTAAAGGGCAATACCATCATCAATTCTGATATGAATCCCGAGCTGAAAAAGATCAAGTGCGGACCGATGATTCCTCAGGTTAATCATAATAAAAAACATGATGAAGTTGCCATTTACAGTACTGATAGTCCCAAGAATATTTATATTTATAAAAAAGGGAAAGTAAAAGTTATTCCCATTGATATAGGTTTTCCTAAAAACAATTCATTCTATGCTTTTGATTTTAAATCAGACCGTCACATTCTGTATTTAAGTGGCGCTAATAACCGGCTTATTGCTTACAATGTAATTACTAAAAAAAGCACAATATGTAATTCCGAAATAAAATCATCGGAAGAGTTTCTTTATGTAAAAGATAACATATTTCTCACACGAAATAAAAAAAATATTGTTTCAATTTATCAATTAGAAGGCAATTATTCCTTTAAAAAAATACGTTCTTACCAATCTCCCGGAAATGTTTATTCTGGTATTATCGATAAAAACCAAAACCTGTGGGTGGCTTTGGAAGAAGGAGGTGTGCTTTATTTTGATCAGCCATTGTCTCAGCAGAAGGCTTCCAAGCCGGTAAAATTTCTTGAAGAATATATTATTAATTATGTACTGACGGATCATGATAACAATATCTGGTTTGCCACAAGAAATAACGGGCTGTTCTTTATCGGGGAAGCCCCCTTCCGGAGGTATCTTAATTTGCCCCTGAAAAATAATTCCTCTTATATTACATCTATAGCGGCCAATAGTAAAAATATTTTTTTAGGATTTAATATTACCAGCGGAGGATTGTATCATTCGGGAAAGCTTACCAAGCTGGTTTTTACCGAAAATAAAAAAATTGAGAATAAGGCTGTATATGCCAATGAAAAGTTTGCCTATTTCGGGCAGACTGATGATGTTTTTGCTTATAATATCTCAACAAAGAAAATAGAGTGTTTAAATATCCGGTCTACCATCAAAAACCTTATTCCCTATGGAAATAATGATATGCTTATCTGTACGTCTGCCGGGGTAGAAGTATATAACCTGTCAACACGTACAAGCAAAAAGATCTGGAACCAGCGGACCTATACAGCTTTGCCTTATACAAAAGACAGTATGTTTATAGGAACTTTTAAAGACCTATATCAGCTCAATACGGCAACAAAGAAGGCGAAACTTTTTCTGGAAGGATATTATTTTACAGATATTAAAAAGCTCAAAGACCATGTATATGTAGGTTCCAGCAATACCAAAGGGATTTTGCTTTTCAATAATAAAAAAATAATCGGAACAATAAATGAATCTCAAGGATTGAGAGATGTACAGATCAAAAAAATAACCGTTGAAAACGGGAATGTATTCTGGGCCAGTACAGAAAATGGCCTTATACGGATTGAACTTACGAAAGGGAAACCCATTATCAATAATTTCACCATTACAGACGGGCTTCCTTCTGACAAGGTGGCCGGTGTGGTGATAAAAGGAGACAGCATATTTGTCGGAACTTCAAAAGGTCTGGGAGTTCTTTCTATTAAACGTTTGCTTACCCAGCAGAAGTATATCAATAAAAAAGTGATCATTAATTCCGTAAAGATCGGCGGAAAGGAATATTTTGGTTCTTTTGGGAGTTTATCATCCAAAGATCCTCAAAATGATGTAGTTTTTAACCTAAGCTTTTTAGATTATGCTTCCCAGGGAAAAATAGGTTATCAATACAAGCTTGAAGGGCTAAACACCAATTGGGAAACCACCAGTTCTTCCAAAATTATCTTCAGTTCGCTGCCTCCGAAGAAGTATATTTTCAAAGTATATGGCTTGGGCTACAATGGGAAACAATCTTATGCTTATACGGAACTGCCGTTTGAAATTAAGCCGCAGTTCTGGCAGACCATAGGGTTCAGGATTATAGCGGTTATTCTTGTATTCACAGTTTTGATGATTATTTTCAGCTTATATTTTCAGAAAAGACGAGATAAGCAGCTACAGGATATTCTTACCCAGAAAAGATTTGCAGAGTTGGAACTGCAGGCGATCAAAGCACAGATTAATCCGCACTTTATTTATAATTGTCTCAATTCCATTAAATTTCTCTTATACAAGAAAGAAAATGCAGACGCTGAAAATTATTTGAAGATATTTTCACAGATGATTAGGAAAACACTTCATTATTCTGAGAAAACTTTTATGCCCATCCAGGAAGAGGTGGAATATTTAACGGTGTATCTTGAAATGGAAAAATTAAGGTTTAAGGAACAGTTTGATTATAAAATCACTGTTTCAGACCAGACAGATCTCAACTGGCTGATTCCTTCATTGCTCATACAGCCATTTGTAGAAAACGCCATAAAACATGGTATATCTCCATTAAAAGACAGAAAAGGTATTATAAAAATAGATTTTGTATGCGTAAATGAGAATTTATGCGTTATTGTTGAAGACAACGGGATAGGAATTAAAGATAAAACAGCACTTACAACGAATATCAATTCTTTCGGAGTAAAGTTGTCGAGAAAGAGAATAGAAACTTTTAAACAATTATTTGATACCAAGATTACATTAGAAATTATAAATCTTTCAGAAACAAAACTAAAACCAGGTACACAAATTAAACTTTTTATTTCACCAAATGAGAACAAAAATACAAACATGCATCATTGATGATGAGCGGGATGGAAGAGAGTATATCTCCCTTTTGCTAAAAAATGAGTTTCCGGATATTCATATCGTATTTCAGGCAGAAAGCATAAAGGATGCCTTTATGAAACTTACAAAAGAAACACCGGATATTATTTTTCTGGATATACAGCTAACAGATGGCACTGCATTCGATCTGCTGTCAAAACTCAGAAATTTCTCCTCTCAGATTATTTTTATTACCGCCTACGATCATTTTGCGATTACCGCTATAAAAAACGGTGCAACAGACTATCTTTTAAAACCTATAGATGAAATAGATTTTATAACTGCGGTAACTAAAGCGCTAGAAAACATCAGGAAAAGCAAGTCCCATTCTTCCGGTGCTATCGGGAAAAGTAAAATTAATCTTCCCACTTTGCAGGGCTTTAGAAGCATAGATGTTGCAGATATCATCCGCTGCGAAGCAGATGCCAATTACACTATTTTTTATCTGAATGACAAAACAAAAATGATTATTTCCAAAAATCTTAAAGAATTTGAAAGCCATCTGGTAGAAAATGATTTTTTTCGGATTCATAACAAGCATCTTATCAACCTTAGGCATTTCAAGGAATATATTAAGGGAAAAGGAGGGCAGGTTATTATGTCGGATCATTCTGTACTGGATGTTTCTGTGAGAAAAAAGCAGGAATTTATGGAAATACTCCAATTACTTGGATAAATTTTAACATTCTAAACTGAACTCTTCAAAGATATAAAAACTTGGAAGACTATTTTCAAGTTTATTTAGCAAGATAATGCATTTAGCGAATAAAACTTAACAGCTCATGAGACCTGGCTTTCAAAAATGAATGTTCTCGTCTTAAAGATTGGGAGACTTTTCAAAAGAAAAGAAATTAAAATTGATACTTGAAAATTAAATTTGAGGAATTCGTCGTATTAAAATCGAACTTGATTTTTTGAAATTTTTTATATACAGGATAAGAAATCATCTCTTTATGAACAATAAATTGGAAGACGTAGAAAAAGAGGAGGAATCATTAGCATTTTAGGCTAACAGATAGAGTAGCAATCAACTTTTAAATAATAAGGTAGTGTTTCACTAACTATGTAAGTTAAAAAGTTATTTTTAACCTATATAGTTATGATTGACAAAGAAGAATTATTAAACAACAAGGATTTCTACAAATCCTTCAAGAATGGAGAAGATTTAACGAGTGTAGTTGTCAGTGAAGTGGTGAGCTGGCAGAACCGCCCGCTTGAAGATTTGCATCTAATTGTT